>CALRQQ020000523.1:0-3014 GCA_943370345.1 Chitinophaga pinensis | reverse complement strand
AATTATATAGTTGTTTACAATAGACCCATTATCTTCTCATGTACAATGGGTGTAATACTTACCGTTTTCTCTGTGTAACTCCCTATCTCCGTGTCTCTGTGTTGAAGATCACCCATTCATACAGCATCATTCTTTTTCAACACAGAGACACGGAGTAACAGAGGGTCACAGATTTTTTACTTAGGCCTGTTTGATCATCTGAACAGCGAGGTGCAGTTTTACTTCATCACTCACTACAATCCCACCTGCTTCTGTGGTAGCGCTCCAGGAAAGACCAAATTCTTTGCGGCTGATCTTTCCGCTGATCTCAAAACCTGCTTTCACCTGTCCATAAGGATCGGTAACGGTACCGCCATATTCTACGGCCAGTTCTACGGGTTTACTGTTACCACGGATAGTCAGGTTTCCTTTTAACTGGTATTCGTTGTCGTTCAGTTTGCTGAAAGAAGTAGATACAAAACTCAGTTTGGGGAATTTCTCAGCGGCAAAGAAGTCTTCACTTTTCAGGTGACCATCACGCTGTTCATTGTTGGTAGAGATGCTGTTCACATCTGCTTCGAAAGAAATTTTGGCATCGCTGAAATCAGCGGCTTCGCTTTCCAGGGTAGCATCAAACTGGTTGAAGTTACCGGTTACATTGGTGATCATCAGGTGTTTTACCTTAAATGTGATCTCACTGTGTGCTGCGTCGATTTTGTAAGTTGACATGTTGTTTGTTTTATTGATTATTGAATTTGCGGATTGCGGATTAACGGATTTTTATTTTTTAATTTTTACTTTTTACTTCTCTGATCATTCTTCTATCAGTACGCCCATCTTCCCTATCTGGTAGTCGCGGAAAGCTTCCATCAGTTCGGTCTGGTTGTTCATCACAAAGGGACCATGCGATGCAACGGGTTCGTTTAGTGGTTCACCGGTTCCGATAAACAGTTGACTATCTGCCAGGGCTTCCAGTTCAAACCCAGCTCCATCGCGGTTAAAAACGGCTACGTATTTGGCTTCCACTTCCCCATCGCCGGTTACCTGCAGTTTACCTTCTATCAGATAGATAAATGCATTGTGGGTTGCCGGAATACTGAAATAATATTTTGCTCCTTTTTTCATTTCAGCAGTGAACGTGTTTACGGCTGAAAGTGTATGAATGGGGCCTTTTACACCTGCCAGTTCACCGGCAACAATATGAATAGTGGTTTGTCCGTCAGTTGATGCCAGCACCGGTGTTTCTTCTGGCGTTAAAGGCTGGTAAGAAGGCGCATCCATTTTATGTTTGGACGGTGTGTTTACCCATAACTGCAGTAGTTCCTGCCTACCACCCAGTTCCTGAATATCTTTTGGCGGACGCTCACTATGTATCACACCCATGCCTGCATTCATCCATTGGGTACCGCCGGCATAGATCACACTGTTGTTGCCCCGGCTATCGCGGTGATGTACACCTCCTTTCAGGATAAAACTAACGGGAGAGAATCCACGATGCGGGTGCGGACCCACACCTGCCTGCAGAGGATCTACATCAGCAGACACTTTGAGGTCTGCATGGTGCAGCAATAAAAACGGATCTATCTGCGGTGCTTTCCCGGAAGGGAAAGGCTGGCGGATCGGAAAGCCCCCCATGTCCATGGGCGTGGCATATAAAATAGATTGTATGGTTCTGTTTGTGTTCATGATTACGCTCCTTCTAATTCCATCGGTACATCAATGAGTAAAAATTCTGCGTCGGTATCAGCTTTGATCTCGATGCTGTCTGTGTCCCAGATTCCCAGGCCGTCGCGGTCAGCTACGGTTTCGCCGTTCAGGGTTACGGTTCCTTTCAGGATAAAAGCATACACGCCGTTTCCGGGTTTGCGGATCTGGTAGCGGGTGGCAGATTCCTGGGAGAACTTACCCAATGAGAACCAGGCATCCTGGTTGATCCATACAGCATTCTCATCATCGGGGGCTACCACGGTCAGTAACTGGTTATTCCTGTCTTCCGGTTTAAAATTCTTTTGCTGGTAACGCGGTTCTATATTGGCTACTTTTGGAAATACCCAGATCTGCAGAAATTTCACTTCCTTGTCTTTGTTGGCATTCATCTCGCTATGGGCAATACCGCTGCCGGCACTCATGATCTGCACATCGTGCTGGCGGATGATCTCATCGCGATCGGTACTGTCTTTGTGATGCAGGTCTCCCTCTAGCGGAATGGATACGATCTCCATATTATCATGCGGGTGTTTGGAAAAACCCATGCCCTTAGCCACCGTATCATCGTTCAATACCCGTAAAGCACCAAAGTGCACGCGTTCGGGATTATGATAACTACCAAAACTGAATGTGTGGTAACTGTTCAACCAGCCAAAACTGGCGTGGCCGCGGGTGGCTGCTTTGTGTACGATCGTTTTCATATTTTTCTCCTTTTATAATACGTGTATATACACGTATTTGTTTAAAAAAATCTACTCTTCGTTGCTCCTTACTTTTTCAAGCAGGTTATTCAGGTCAAGCGCTTCGGTTTCATTTACCAGCATCATCTCATCCATCACGCGGTTGAGCACTACGGTACTGGCTTCCAGGATCGTGATACCTGCCTGTGTAAGGGTGATCACAGTTTCGCGTTTATCGAGCGCGGAAGTAGAGCGCTTTACCAGTTTCTTTATCTCCAGCCTGTCAATGATCCTTGGTACGTTCGAGCTTTTCTCGATCATCCGGCAGGCAATATCCCGTACACACATCTGGTCCGGATATTTACCCTTCAGGATCCGTAACACATTGTACTGCTCATGTGTTAATCCGAATTCTTTTAATTCCCTGCTCATCACTGTTTTCAACCACCAGGCTGTATACAGTATATTCAATCCTGCCTTGTGCACTTCGTTTTTGAATTTGGTACTTTGTATGGCCTGTTCTAATTTCACAACACAAATGTATGTACATACATGCAATTTACCAAATCTTTTTGGCTTCTTTTTCTTGTTGATTGATTTTCAATGCATTCTGGGAGCAGAATTGTCTATCGGGAGGCGTGAATCGGC
>CALRQQ020000522.1:0-3014 GCA_943370345.1 Chitinophaga pinensis | reverse complement strand
CGGCAGATGCCTATGTCCATTCGCGGCAGGAGGTATCGGATGAACCTGTGTATGATTTTGCGGAAGCCGATCCGGCCACCATTCAAAAACTGTTTGATAATTACCGGGTCATCAAACCACTCGGTAAAAACTCACCAGCACTATCAGTGTCCTTTTTTGGAAAAGCCATGTTTACGGCTAACAGGCTGAAAGAATTGGAGCCACTCAAAAAACAGATCATACACCTCAACCTTGCCAAGATGCCGGTTACGGATGAACTGTTGTCATTTATCAGCGGTTTTCCCAACCTTGAAAGACTGAACCTGAATTATACGGATATCACTGATGCGGGAATGAAACAACTGACGGCGATGAAACAGTTGGTAGCCGTATCTCTGTCTGGCACTGCTGTAGATACTAATGGACTGCTCACATTAGGCGCCAATCCACATGTGAAAGAAGTATATGTATGGGATAGCCGGATCGCTGCCAACGCACTGGCTACCGTGAAACAAAAATATCCGCAACTGATGATTGAAACAGGTTTCCAGGGAGCGGATACAACGATTGTTACCTTGAACAAACCATTGATCAAAACAACAGAAGGTTTTTTTAAAGATACCGGGAAGATCATTCTCTCGCATGTGATCAAAGGAACAGAACTACGATATACATTAGACGGGGTGGATCCGGATAGTTGTATCAGTCCGATATACAAAACACCAATTATCATCACAAAGAATACGACGCTGCAGGTAAAAGCTTTCAAAAAAGGCTGGATCTCGAGTGAAGTGGTAAAAGCTACTTTTCTGAAAGCAGGATTGCCCATTAGTAACACCACCTTATTACAACCTGCTGATGCGAAATACAATATGGGGGGAGGAAAGATCTTGTCTGATCTGGATCTCGGCGATCAGTCAGACTTCAGTTCCAAATGGCTGGGCTTCCAGAAAAACAAAGCGTCAGTGGTATTTGATATGGGTACATCTGTAAAACTGCAAGAAGTGCTGATCAATTCGCTGCACAATACTGCGGCACATGTTTTTCCTCCGGTAGTGCTGCGGGTATGGGGTAGCAGCGACCAGCAGCACTGGCGATTGCTTATTACCCACCAACCCAAACCGCCCACGAAAATAGAACCGGCAACCGCTTATCTCTACCAGCTGCCCTTTTCTTCCACTAACGCCCGGTATATTAAACTGGAAGCAGAACCTGTACCCCAACTTCCGCTATGGCATCCGGCCAAAGGAAAACCTGGCTGGTTCTTTATGAGTGAAGTGATCTTTCATTGAGAACACTATGGTAGGGAACAATAGCATGCTATTAAAACGATATTGATATGAAACAGATCCTGTCTTTCGCTGTATTTCTTTTCTTGCTGTTGGTATCTCTTTCGGTAAGGGCTCAGCAGAAAAGACCGAATATTCTGGTGATCTTCTCCGACGATCATGCAGACCAGACCATCAGCGCCTATGGCAGCCGGTTGATGCAGACGCCAAACATAGACCGCATTGCCCGTGAAGGGGCCATCCTGCGCAATGTTTTTGTGACGAATTCGATCTGTGCACCCAGCAGGGCGGTATTACTGACAGGGAAGTACAGTCACCTCAATGGTTTAAAAGACAATGATGTAAAACGCAGTTTTGATGGCAGTCAGCAACAGGTACAGAAACTGCTTGCTACCCAGCAATACCAGACAGCCTGGATCGGTAAATGGCATTTACAAACATTGCCACAGGGGTTTGATTTCTGGCGCATCTTACCTGATCAGGGACATTATTACCAGCCTGATTTTATCAATATGCCCAATGATACGATCCGGTACAAAGGGTATGTGACCAATCTCATCAGTGAATTTTCCCTGAACTGGCTGAACCAGCGCGATACGGCCCGGCCTTTTTTTCTCGTAGTAGGAGAAAAAGCCACACACCGCTCCTGGCTGCCGGATATACCCGATCTGGGTGCCTATGATGCTGTTGATTTTCCGGAGCCAGCTACTTTCCACGACAACTATGAAGGCAGAACAGCGGCATTGAAACAGGATATGCTGATCAGAAGAACGATGTCTGTGAAAAATGATTTGAAAGTACGTCCCGATTATGAGACGAGAAATCAATTCGGCAGATTTGATCCCGAACAACTGGCGGCTTTTAAAAAATACTATGATGGCATCGCATTAGAATACGATGCAGTAAAGAAGGATAGTGCCCGGCTGGAAAGCTGGAAGTTTCAGCGATACCTGAAAGATTATCTCGCTACTGCAAAATCGCTCGACAGAAATATCGGCCGTATACTGCAATATCTGGACGCTACCGGACTGGCTAAAAATACGGTGTTGATCTATGCATCCGACCAGGGCTTTTACATGGGCGAACATGGCTGGTTCGATAAACGGTTCATGTATGAAGAAAGTCTGCGTACGCCTTTTGTCATGCGTTATCCCGGTCAGATTACACCCGGTACATCTCTCACCAAGATGGTGGTGAATATCGATTTTGCACCTACGATACTCGACATTGCTGGGATCAAAACACCAGTGGAAATGCAGGGAAAAAGTTTTCTGCCACTGCTCACCCAACCTGCACAACAAACGGCATGGCGCAATACCATGTACTATCATTATTATGAATATCCCGAACCACACCAGGTAGCACCGCATTTCGGCATCCGCACTGCTACACATAAACTCATCCGCTTTTATGGTCCGGATCAAAACTGGGAATTGTTTGATCTGACAACCGATCCGGCCGAGTTGAAAAATGTCTACGGCCAAAAAGGATATGAGCGATTAACGCGGGAACTTAAGACCGAACTGCGTGTACAGATCGCGCATTACCGGGATACGGAAGCGGCAGCCATTCTTGCCAAAGAAGAAGCGGCGGGGCGCTGATTATTATTCAACGGAAAATCGGTTTATTGGTGGAAATTGTTGCTTTTTTTGGTGATCGCCTGATTGCTGGAAATAACATACCCATTGGTTTCTCACCAAGGGATAGATCACCAGTAACATACCGCTCAGCAGGGTAACACCCGAT
>CALRQQ020000521.1:0-3019 GCA_943370345.1 Chitinophaga pinensis | reverse complement strand
ACAACATGACCTCCTCATCTCCCATCACCCATCGGTTGAGGTCTTCACCGATTATTTCGGCAACCAGGTGGGCATCTTCTCGCTGATCAAACCCCATATCGAATTACGGATCCAATCCAAGATCCATGTGATCACCAATGAAGTGAGTCTGCCCGAAGACGAAACACCCGCCGATGCACAATGGGAAAATTTATCATTGATCCGGGAACAGTTTCCCTATATGGACTTCATGCTGCTTGAAAACTTCGATGCGTACGATGAAGTGTTGTCACTTACAAGGGATATGATCAGTCCGGAAACCACTCCCTTCGCCGCTGCTGTTAAAATGTCCGCTTTTGTATTTGAAAATTTTGAATACAAAAAAGGAGTGACCAGTGTGGAAACGCAGGTGGATGAGATCCTCAAACTCAAAGCCGGCGTTTGTCAGGACTTTGCCCATGTATTACTCGTCATGTTGCGTCTCGTGGGTATACCCGCCCGCTATGTCAGCGGCTATATTTGTCCCAAGAACCACGAGCTCCGTGGCGAAGGCGCCACCCATGCCTGGGTGGAAGCCTATATTCCTTTCTATGGCTGGCTCGGTCTTGATCCCACAAATAACTGTATCGTCAGCGACAAACACGTACGACTTGCGGTTGGCCGCAGTTTTACCGATTGCACCCCTATGAAGGGTACGTACAAAGGTTCTTCCGAACATGTATTGGAAGTTTCAGTATTGATTGATAACGGGGATGAAAAAAGGGAAGAAGAAGAACCCCAGCCTGTTTTTTCTTACCAGGTGCATAACCCGGCCGTGCCGAATAATTCGTACCGGCGGTTCATGGAGATGCAGCAGCAGCAGTGATCTTTTCTTGTTAACTTTGAATGAGAAACGATTACTATGACCTATCAGACCCTCCTTCTCCTCCCCGAAAACGGGATCCTCACCATTGTGATCAACCGTGCGGATAAACTGAATGCACTGAATAAAGACGTATTTACCGAGCTCAATGCGGTACTGGATGAAATCGAAAAATCACCGGTTATCAAATCCGTCATAATCACTGGTGCCGGCTCCAAAGCATTTGTGGCCGGAGCGGATATCACGGAGTTCAGTGGTATGAATAAAGAAGAGGCCATGGCCATGGCTAAACGGGGACAGGATGTTTTTGCCCGTATTGAAAATTCTGCCAAGCCTATTGTTGCAGCTGTGAATGGATTTGCATTGGGCGGCGGCTGTGAATTAGCGATGAGTTGCCATTTCCGTGTGGCTGCTGAAAACGCAAAGTTTGGACAACCAGAAGTGAACCTCGGACTGATCCCCGGCTATGGCGGCACACAGCGACTGGTACAACTGATCGGTAAGGGAAAAGCGATGGAACTCCTGATGAGCGCCGGCATGATCGATGCGAATGAAGCCAAAGCCCTTGGACTGGTGAATTATGTTACGACTCCCGAAACCTTACTGGAACAGACCCGCAAAATTTTAGAAACGATCAATAGCAAAGCGCCCCTTGCCGTTGCTGGCTGTATCAAAGCGGCCAATGCGGTCTTTGATGAAAGCAAGGACGGTTATGCCCTGGAGATCGAAGAATTTGGCAATGCATTTAATACGGAAGATATGAAGGAAGGGGTGGGAGCGTTTCTGGAGAAACGGAAGGCAGTGTTCACGGGGAAATGAGTTCTGTACTGAAAATACGGGCGTTTGAGGACCCTTGTAGTTTAAGACGGTGTTAGGTGTTCGCTGTTAGGAAACAGCCCCTTCTTTGCGGTTATAGCTGATTCAACAATCTGTTTTTCCTTAAAAGACAGAACTTACTTCCTGGGTTTTCTAATACAAGATTCCTCGCTTCGCTTCGGAATGCAAATCTTCTCTTACTCCATCGTCCTCCACCCCTCGCTGCGCTTCGGGGTGACAAGTTTTCTTACTGACTTAACTAAAAGGCAACGGGCTGTTTCGGTATCACGACCTAAGTTCATTGCATTACTCCCGGCGAATGGGCTGTTTTGTCATCCCGAAGCGTAGCGAGGGATCAGACGAACCAGTGGCACCCTCCTATTTTAATCCCGAAGCGAAGCGAGGGATCTGGCTGCTTAAGAAGGTTGCAAGTAATACAAGATTCCCACTTCTAGCTTCTTACTTCTTGCTCTACTAATGCCACAGCATCTCTTCCTCCAATTCCCTCTTTTTACCACCTTCTTCCCGGTAATGCACCTTTAACCCATTCCCACCACCACTATCAAAGTAAATGATCTTGATTTTATGATGCCCGGGTGCGAGCAGCGCCTTGCCGCTCTTTTCTTCCATTCCATGGTTGCCGTCATTGTTCACGATCAGTTCATCATCAATGAAGAGCTGACTGCCATCATCGCTGGTGGTAAAGAATTCCAGCATCTGTTGTTTGTCGATCTTCACATACCCGGTAAATAATAAGCCATATTTTTCCTTGCGTTGCTTCAACGACTCGTTGATCACGCTGGTAATTCCCTTTTTCAATGGCGTACCCGTTTCGACAGAACGGATATCAAAATTTTCGCTTTCGGAATAAGTATACAGTAATCCCGGACTCAGTGTACCCGTGGCTTGTGCCTTCATCAGGTAATAAACCCGGAAATCGCCACGGGCTTCGGCACTGGGCAACATACCAGCTTTTACTGCCATAGCTTTAACGGGACCGGTGCTGCTTAATACAAAGGGTGCTTTATACACTGCTGACTTAGTAGTGACCGCACTGCCATCCGTAGTATAATAGATCGTGGCACCAGCTGCAGCTTCCATGCGCACTTCCGGTTTCATCGGATCTTTATACGCTGCCTGTATCAGTGGCTTAGCCGCAAAAGCACCGTAGTTCCTGATCCGGATAGCCCAGGCCCAGGGCGCTTTCATCACGGTAGGATTATATTCAGGCATACTTATCTCTACATTTTTACCGGCTTGTTTCCAGCGGAGTGACTGACCCGTTGACAAAAGATCCAGTTTAGTACCGGCAGGTAACTGAATATCGTTCAATACCACTTTCCGGTTTTGCGGATAACGGGG
>CALRQQ020000520.1:0-3023 GCA_943370345.1 Chitinophaga pinensis | reverse complement strand
GTCTTTGGAAAATTCAGGAGTGCTCGCAAAGGCTAATTTATAGGATTTACCATTGTTCCGGTTAATAACGTAGAGGGTATCATTGTCTTCCTGCACCAGCAACTGGTAAGCCACCCATTCGCCATTGGGAGAGAGGTCGTTAGCGCCAATACTTTGCCATTTAGCGTAGTCGTCTGTGGTCAGCGTCTTTTTTTGTTGAGCCTGGGTGCTGCCGGCTAAGCAGCCCAGGAAGAGCAGTAGCCAAAGGAGTTTTGGGAACATAAGCGTTTAGTTTGAAACAAGATATACAAAAGCTTGGGTTTTCTAAACCGCCTGAACCATAAAAATGTAAATAACTGACTATCAAATATTTGTGCTTAGTTCTCCGAGTTGTGCACATTCCAGCGCTGCTATTGCAAATGCGTGGGCTGAACCTTATTTTGTTTAATCTTTTTTACCCTTTAAAACGATTGCTATGAACACACAAAAATTCCTGGTCTCTGGTATTGTTGGAGGCATTGTCTGTTTTTTCGCCGGTTACCTTGTTTACGGTATGGCCATGGCCGATTTCTTTAGTAAGAATGCCGGTACAGCCACCGGTGTTATGAAGCGGATGGAAGAGATGGTTTGGTGGGCATTGATAGCGGGTTCCATTTTTAATGGCCTTACGCTATCTTACATCTATAACAGGTGGACGGGTATCAGTAGCCTGGGGGCAGGTGCCGGTGCCGGATTTGTGCTGGGGGTATTGATCACGGCCGGTTTCGACCTCACCATGTTGGGTACTGCCAATATCATGAACCTGCAGGGTACGCTGGTAGATATTGTTTGTGGAGGGGTCATGTTTGCGATCACCGGTGCGGCAGTTGGGCTGATGAATGGGGTAGGCAAAAAAACAACTGCATAAACAGTATTGGTTATTTACTAAAAAGTGCGGCTTTCGGGCCGCACTTTTTTATGGGTAAGCTTTCTAGGTCTCTTTGTCTTTGGTGCTTTTGATCAGACCAATACCTGCCACAAAGAAGATTGCGCCCAATAATCCGAAGATCAGGATGCTTTTGATGTTCCTTGTGCCGCTATCTCCGTTCATAAAACTGACACCGGCGTAAATCAGTCCGATGATTCCCAGCAGGGATAAGAGGATCCCCAGTATTCTTTTTTCCATACTGCATAATTACCGAAACCGGGTGGGTTCTCTTATATACCTGTCTTCATTAGTTGTATCCTTTACAGACAAAAGACGGAATTATGTTGAATGATCAGTCAAAAAATTACATAATTCACTGTACAGCAATACTTTCTGACTGGTTTATCCCCATTTTATGGCTTTTAATCCTATCTTGTCAGCTATGCAGGAGAAAAAAGACTTTGTACATGTTACCGGTTGTGAGCCACATCGTATCCGAACCAAGCTCATCCTCAAAGAAGTACCGGAAATGCGTAACCTGATAGGGAAGAACCCCTATACTTTTCTGGCTATTGTTGGGCTGGTAGCTTTCCAATTGTTGGGAAGTTGGCTGGTGGCCGATCAATCCTGGTGGATCGTAGTTGGCGCGGCTTACCTGCTCGGCGCTTTTGCAGACCATGCTTTATTTGTAATGATCCATGAATGTGCGCACCGACTCATCTTTAAAAACCAGGCCGCTAACCGTTTAGCGGGTATCATGGCCAATATTCCCCTGATCTTTCCAAGTTCGGTTTCTTTCGAGACCTATCATATCAAACATCATTCATTCCAGGGTGTACATGAACTGGATGGCGATCTGCCCAATTACTGGGAGGCAAGACTTATCGATAATTTCTTTATCGGGAAAGTGATCTGGTTATTGTTCTATCCTTTTTTTCAGCTGTTCCGTTTTCCGCGCCTGCGAGAGATACAGCCGTTTAATAAATGGGTGGCACTGAACTGGCGGGTACAAATTGTATTCATTGGTCTGATTGGCTGGCTGTTTGGTGTGAAAGCGGTGATGTTTCTGATCTTCAGTTTTTTCTTTTCTGTGGGATTACATCCGCTGGGAGCGAGGTGGATACAGGAACATTATCTCACCAAAGGAGAACAGGAAACCTATAGCTATTATGGCGTGTTGAATACCGTTGCCTTTAATGTAGGTTATCACAATGAACACCACGATTTTCCCTCTGTTCCCTGGAACCGTTTACCCCAGATCCGGAAGAATGCGCCTGCTTTTTATGATACGTTGAGTTATCATACTTCCTGGACGAAACTTTTTTTCCGCTTCCTTTTTGATAAGGAAATTTCACTCTTCTCCCGTATCGTAAGAACCAACAGGGGTAAGGTTATGCTGGCAGACGAGTCGCGCCCGGATATTGACCTGACGACCATTAAATAGCAGTTTATTTAGATACATTAACATACTATTTACAGTTTAATTTTTCTATTATGCTGTAAAGCTGTACATTTGCACCCTGAAACTGAGCACATATTATAAAAGAGTCTCAAGGGTGATAGGTTCTGAGACATTCTTCTAACGATTGAATTGGTATTCCCCCGTTTCCGCTCAGTGTAAACATTAATATTAAAAAGTAGAAATATTATGAAGAGTAATGTAATGCCTTCTATTGTCCAGATCGAAGCAAATGAATTAAAGCAACTGGTAACAGAAGTAAAAGAAACCGTAGCAACAGGTATCGTACCTGTAACAAGAAAAAAAGTCAACCATACCCGTTTTGGTGTTGTTGACCTCTGGAATATACGTCGTGGTGTAAAAAGCACACGCGTTTCCGCACGTTGGTTTGTATAAGTAAACCGATGGTAACTAATTAGAATCCTCCGCCAGCCGGGGGATTTTGTTTTATGAGCCGTTAGTAACTGCTCACCGATTAAATGCCGGGTAAGCCCGAATATCATCCTGCTGAATACAGCCCCTTTGTACTTTTAGTTCAGTTAAAGGTTACAAACTCGGTGGCATAGCAATCGGTGCCGGGTAAATAATCCGGAAGCCCCTGCAGAGGGGCTTCTTCATTGGTGGGAATTCGTATTTGCTACAGTGTTTTCTGCAGGATCACCATGCCTCGGTAAACTT
>CALRQQ020000519.1:0-3026 GCA_943370345.1 Chitinophaga pinensis | reverse complement strand
TTGTATTCATCCTGGTAGTCGTTATTGGGGCCGGGGTTGGGATCATCTTTTACACCCGAATCGGGATTGATGAATTTTCCATCCATCACATCCATAAACCATCTCAGTTCATTGTACTGCGAACTATTGATGGCGTCTCCGAGTGAAAGACCAAAATCAAAAGATCTGCTTTGATGTAACCCATTGATCGTTTTCACTGCTGCATTTAGCATATGTGTGGTGTACAGCATCGAAGGTGAGTAACCGGAAATGATATTCCATTTATATCCGTAGTAGATCGCTTCGGCCGGAGATTCCTTGTCGGTGATATGAATATCAGAAATGGAGAAAAAATGCAGTAACGAAGCCGCCTGGCTCACATTATCACCGGTATAACCCGCAGGCATCAGATCAAGTCTTCTCTGGTAGGGTACGCCGGGACCATATCCCCAGAGACCAAATCCATACTGTGAGAATTTGGTAACCTCATTCGGACCGATCAGCAAGGGAATAGTATATGCATTAGTTGGTACGATGGTTCTCTCTACCGTGGTATATACTTTTTCAGTGGTGGGGCTCAGCGTGCCCGTTGATTTTTTGCAGGAGATATTCGCCGACAATAACAAACCTGGTATCAGCAGCAGGTGAACGGGAAGGAAATGTATCGTTCTCATTTTCGTATTTTTTGGTGGATGAGAAAACGCGGGAAGCCATAAAAAAAGAGCCTGTATAACAGCGGAAAGTACAGCTGTTAGTAGTATACAAAACTACCCCTGTTCAGTGGCTGAAAAGATGATGGAAGTCATGTTTTGAGTGAGCGGGAATCCTTGCGGCTGCTGTGTTCTGTGCACAAACAGGGCAGAAAAATGTGGAATGGTTAAAAGGCAGCGAAAAAACGTTCCAGTTTAAAGGGGTCTAATTTTCCATCGGTTCGCACGCTGCTGCAAAGATCGATACCGAATGGGTTTACTTCGTCTACGGCTTTTCTTACATTATCGGCAGTGATGCCACCCGCCAGAAATACCGGAACCTTACTTTGTTCTACGATTTTCCTGCTTAAGCCCCAGTTATGCACCCTTCCTGTTCCGCCCAGTTCTTTGATGGCTGCTTTGGGATTGCCACTGTCAAGTAACAAAGCATCCACCGATGCGGCAATGCGGATGGCTTCATCCACAGAACTTTCATTTATCACATGTATTACCTGCACCAGTTTAATGGTGGGCAGTTCTCTTTTGATCTCTTCATAGGTCCCCTCTGCCAGTTCGTCTACGATCTGGATGGTATTGGTAAGCGTTCTTCGGTGATGCGCGATAATTGACTGAGCGGCTGTTTCGCTCGTTAACATGAACGTAGCAATGGGTGGCGGCACCGTTCTCGCAATAGATAGAATCAAGTCATCAGCAATGGGTCCGGGACCGCTGGGCATTCTCGCTACCAGGCCCAATGCAGACGCGCCATGCGCTACCGCTATCCGGGCTTCTTCCACAGAACTGATACAGCATATTTTCACCTTGGGTTGCATAGTTCAAAAATAATACTGTTTCAGTTGCTGTCAGGATTGTCTATAGGAAACTTTTTTTTGTATAGATGACCGGTAAAACAAACCCACTTATCGCCCAACCATTTTCTGCAACGCTTCCGGATAGCGGGCTCCCTGCACAGCGATCTGATCTGCAGCGGTATTGATCTCACGCAGATCCGCTTCGGTAAGTTGTATAGCGATGGCTCCGAGGTTTTCTTCCAGCCGGTGTAGTTTGGTAGTACCGGGAATAGGGGCGATCCATGGTTTCTGCGCCAGCAGCCAGGCCAGTGCGATCTGGGCAGGTGTTGCATTTTTTTGCTTCGCGATGTTATGCAGCAGGTCAACCATACTTTGATTCGCCTTTCTTGCTTCAGCTGCAAAACGAGGAACCACATTGCGGAAATCGGTGCTGTCGAAATGCGTGTTCTCATCGATCTTGCCGGTAAGAAAACCTTTGCCCAGCGGACTGAATGGAACAAAACCGATACCTAACTCTTCCAGCGTAGGAATGATCTCCTGCTCAGGCTCTCTCCACCACAAAGAATATTCACTCTGCAGGGCTGCTACCGGTTGCACGGCATGTGCGCGGCGGATGGTTTGTACCCCGGCTTCCGACAAACCAAAATATTTCACTTTACCTTCTCTGATCAGATCCTGCACCGTACCTGCTACCTCTTCAATCGGCACATTCGGATCAACCCGGTGCTGGTACAAGAGATCAATATAGTCGGTTCGTAAATTTTTCAGGGAGGCTTCTGTAACCTTTCGGATATTTTCCGGTCTGCTGTTCACACCCAGTTGTGGGCGCCCCTGTTCAAAACCGAATTTAGTAGCAATCACCACTTCATTGCGGAAAGGAGCCAGGGCCTCGCCTAATAATAATTCATTTGTATCCGGACCATACGCTTCTGCTGTATCAAAAAAACTAACACCGGCTTCCACTGCTTTCCGTAGTAAACGGATGGCATCTTCTTTGTCTGTTGCAGGACCATAGCCAAAACTGAGTCCCATACATCCAAGGCCCAGGGCCGATACTTCCAGTCCGCTCTTGCCTAACTGTCTTTTGGGTAGGATCGTATTCATACTGTTTCGTTTTTTTTCACAACAAAACTACGCAGGGCAGGAGGGAAGGACTAACAAGAATGAAATAACTAACTACGAATTTCAAACACTTCTGAACTGTAGCGGACTGATAGACACATGCTTTTTAAAGAAATTGTTGAAATGAGTGGTTTCTTTGAAACCAAGGGTGTAGGCTATCTCGGATACCGTCCAGGCGCTGTGTTTCAGCAGGATCTTGGCTTCCTGCACCAATCTTTCTGCAATCAGTTGGGTGGTGGTTTTTTCTGTGATCTCTTTAATGGCCCTGTTTAAATGATTCACATGTACATGTAATTGCTGTGCATAGTCAGATGCTGTACGCAGGCCTATCTGCTGGTGGCTATCGTCGATGGGAAACTGCCTTTCAAGCAGTTCGAGAAAAAGAGTGGCAATGCGTTGCGAGGCATTCAGGGGTTGTTTCTCC
>CALRQQ020000518.1:0-3028 GCA_943370345.1 Chitinophaga pinensis | reverse complement strand
TGAACCCCACCGGTAAATTTGTGATCGGTGGTCCGCATGGTGATACCGGTCTGACCGGCCGTAAGATCATCGTCGATACTTATGGTGGTAAAGGTGCACACGGTGGTGGTGCCTTCAGTGGTAAGGATCCTTCCAAGGTTGACCGCTCTGCGGCTTATGCCACCCGTCATATTGCCAAGAACCTCGTAGCGGCCGGTGTAGCCAGTGAAGTACTGGTTCAGGTATCCTATGCCATCGGTGTAGCCAAACCTACCAGTATTAACGTGAACACCTATGGCACTGCCAAAGTAGGCCTGACCGATGGTGAGATCGGTAAGATCGTTGAATCAGTTTTTGATATGCGCCCTTACTTTATCGAGCAACGCCTCAAATTGCGTAACCCGATCTATAGCGAGACAGCTGCTTACGGACATATGGGCCGTCTGCCTCAGGTGGTGGAGAAAACCTTTACCTCCCCTGATGGTAAATCAGTGACACGTAAAGTGGAGCTCTTTACCTGGGAAAAACTGGATTATGTGAGCAAAGTCAAAAAGGCGTTCGGTATTAAATAAACCGCAAACAATGCTTGTAAAACCCTGGAAGACCCTGTCTTTTCAGGGTTTTTTATTCCCCCGCACCGAAACGCTTAATTTTGCAATGTGAAACAATTCAGGCAACCTCAACGACCCAAAAAGAATACGCTCGTGATCGGCCGTCCTGCCGTCATGGAAGCGTTGCGCAATGGTCAGCAACTGGACAGGATCTATCTCGATACGATGGCCCAGGGGACGGATATCCGTGAACTCAAACACCTGGCTACACAGGCGGGGGTACCGATAAATTATGTACCGTCTGCCAAACTGAACAGCTTTAATATCACCGGACATGAAGGGTGTGTGGCACAGATCGCCAAAGTACAGTACCAGTCCCTGCAGGATGTGATCTCTTTTGTAATGGAAAGCGGTGAAGCACCCCTGTTCCTGATTTTGGATGGGATCACGGACATACGGAACATTGGAGGAATTGCCCGTACCGCCTTATGTACCGGTGTGCAGGCGATCATCATTCCAGACAAAGGGGTAGGGGCACTCAATGAGGATGCGATCCTGACCTCAGCCGGCGCCCTGGAAAAGATCCCGGTCTGCCGGGTCAATAGTCTCATGAAGGCGGTAGATGAACTGCACCTGAATGGCATACTCGTATTTGCCTCTGAAATGACAGCCGAAAAAACGATCGGCGAGATCGATTTTACGATCCCCTGTGCCATTGTTTTAGGCAGTGAGGAAAAAGGAATATACCCGGCCCTGATGAAAATATGTGATGAAAAGGTCAGGATCCCTATGAAGGGCGATTTTGAAAGCCTGAATGTATCAGTGGCCACAGGGATGATCCTCTATGAAGCGATGACCCAACGGATGAAGGCCTGATCATTGCAGGCTCAGGGTTACCATTTCATCTACAAATTCAAAGAATATATCTTTCAGCCCGCTGTCGGCATCGGTTCCGTAGTTCACGAAAAAAATATGCGTTACCCCCCGTGACGGGAAATAAAAGAGATTAGCCGAATACCCAAGGTCCCTTCCTTTATGGCCTATCCCATAATCGGAACCCCGGATATAGGATTGCTGGATGCCATATCCATAAAAATTACTGTCGTCCCGTTTGCCCCAGGTTTTCATCCGGGCCATTGATTCCGGCCGCAGAAAAGTCTCCCGGATCAGCACCGCATCGATAAAGGTATACAGATCATAAATATTACTGTAGAGACCACCATATCCGTTACCACTCCCGGTCACCAGGTTGGATACATTCACGATACTTCCGTTATTATACAAGTCGTAATACCCTTGTGCCGTAGTTAATGGAAGCGGATCATGCGGCTGGTAAAAGGTGTTCTTTAAACCCAGCGGATCCAGCACGTACTGGTGCAATAACCGGTCATGTTTTTTGCCGGTCTGCGCTTCAATGATCATTGTTACCAGAACGGTATTGGTATTGGAATAAACGGCAGTGTCACCGGCTTCAAATTCAGCCGGTTTATCATAGATATATTCCAGTAATTCTTCCGGCCCCCATTTTTTATTCGGGTTATTCAGTACCGCCAGATAAAAACGGTCTTCGTTGATCAGGTCCGGTATACCCGTTTCATGTTTCATACAATGTCCGAGGGTGATCTGATTCCCGTTGGCCAGTTTATCCGTAATTGAGGCAGGCAACCATTCCTTTACTTTCCGGTTGAGGGCGGCATATCCCATCCCGGTATTAGCGGAATCTTCCATCAGACGAAATACAAGGGTGCCAATGAAAAACTTGGTTATGCTGGCGGCTTTTGATATTGTGCCCGGATTAAAAGCAATATTATTGGAGAGGTCCGCTTTCCCGGCCGCCCCGATCCATGTACCGGATGCATCCCGGATCAGCAGTGAAATGCCAGGGAATCCTTTCTTCTTATATTTTTCAAGGAGGTTCAGGAAGGCGGTATTTTTCGGATGACGGTTGCTGCTATCTGTCCAGGGAGCGGATATTCCAATATCGGTTGTGGCGCGTATCTGCGCTTTCCGGCAGGAGCATTGGATCAGGGGCAGAAATACCAGGAAGAATACAAACTTTTTCATACCACGGTTTTAGGATGAATGATCATTTTTTCCGGACTACGGGTCTGGAAATACCGAGAAGTAAACTATTATAGGGGAGCAATGGCACGTAGGACTTTACAAAAGGCATCTGCAACCGTTGCTGGTAACTGATAAACAGTTTCATTGAAGCAGGTGAGGAGGGATGCAATTGATAGCCGGCGCCCAACGCGAAGCAGGCATTGACCTGCATCCGGCCCAGACCTTTATCATTTTCATAATTCCCATTTTCATTCAGCCGCAGTTTGGCTGTAGCAGGAATAGAATGCAGGTAACCGGCCCCCAATTCACCGGATGCGGACCAACGTTGATTGAATTTATACCGGTAACCCAGGTTACTATACAGCGGGATTCCGTGCTGTACAAAACGGTGATAGAAATAAGCCAGCCGGAAATCATAATACCAATCATGCCTT
>CALRQQ020000517.1:0-3049 GCA_943370345.1 Chitinophaga pinensis | reverse complement strand
GAGGTAATAGTTCTCAGCCTTCTGCAGTTTTACCCGCATACCGGGTTCACTCAGGTATTTGATCAGTGCATTGTTCTTGGGTAAACCACGATGGGCACGGAACAGGGCCAGACCACCATCTTTGGGGTCGTCGTTGCCTTCTGCAATTTTTTTCTTGGCTTCGTTCAGAAAATGGTTGGTAGCTCTTTTCTGTGCATCCACCAGTTTCTCGATCCTTGGTTTCAGTTCAAAGAACTGCTGCTCTCCGGTTACATGACCGATCGGACCGGAGATGATCAGCGGTGTTCTCGCATCATCGATCAACACCGAATCCACTTCATCCACCATGGCAAAATGGTGTTTACGCTGCACCATTTCCTGCGGTGTATGCACCATATTATCCCGCAGGTAATCAAAACCGAATTCGTTATTGGTACCATAGGTAATATCTGCGAGATACGCGTTGCGTCTGGCTTCGCTGTTGGGTTCATGTTTGTCGATACAATCCACTTTCAATCCCAGCCATTCAAAAATGGTTCCGTTCCACTCACTATCGCGTCGGGCCAGGTAATCGTTCACGGTTACAATATGTACCCCTTCTCCCGCCAGTGCATTCAAATAGGCAGGCAGGGTAGATACCAGTGTTTTACCCTCACCGGTGGCCATCTCGGCAATTTTACCCGAATGCAGTACGCTACCACCGATCAGCTGCACATCATAATGCACCATGTTCCAGGTAACGGTACCACCAGCGGCGGTCCAGGTATTTTTAAAGATGGATTGATCACCATTGATCTTGATATACTCTTTCTTCACACTCAGGTCGCGGTCCAGCTGGGTAGCAGTTGCCACGATCTCTGTATTCTCTTTAAAACGGCGGGCGGTCTCTTTTACCACGGCAAAAGCCTCGGGCTGGATGGCAGCCAGTGCCTCTTCAATTTTTTTGTCCCTGTCTTTCTTCAGTTTGTCTACTTCCTGGTAAATAGCATCGCGGCCATGGATGTCTACATCAGACAGAGCTTCTGCCGCCTGCTTACGCTCTTCGATCTGGGCATCGATCCCGGTCAGGTGTTCCTGTATCCGCTGGCGGAATTCCTGGGTCTTATTCCTGAGCTCATCGTTGGTTAACGACTGGTATTCCTGAAAAAACTGGTTGGTCTTTACTACGATGGGCATGATCTGTTTCACATCCTTCTCGCTTTTGCTGCCACCGAATAATTGGGAAATAAATTTCAACATATAGCTTGGTCTGGTGTATTATGAAAAATTTTAACAGTCAAAAAGGGTGCGAAAAACAATTTTGAGCCAATTTGGCACCCCGATTGAGAGCCGCCAAAGGTAAAGAATTTGCATTCAGGGAGATCGTCATTTCCGGAACCCTGCATCTTTATCAATTAGTTAACGAAAATCACCCCCGATGAAAAAGTTTTTGTCCGTTTTATTCCTTCTGCCATTTTTAGCCGTATCTGCCCAATCCACCTTCCAGGATTCCCTTGCCACAGAGCGGGTTACACTGGTCAAAAACAACCTATGGGTATTGGGTGCCTGGGCTGGGGCCAATATCATCCAGGGCAGTATTTCGGCGGGTAATGCGGAGGGCAGCGGCCAGTATTTTCACCGCATGAACGCTTATTGGAATACGGTGAACCTGGCCATTGCGGGTATCGGACTGCTATCCATCAAAAAACAACTGGCCAGCCCCCATAACTTTGAAAGGAACCTCAAAGAGCAGCAAAAACTGGAAAAACTGCTGTTACTGAACACCGGATTGGATGCGGCATATATCATGACAGGGATGTATCTCAAGGAAAAAGGCCTGCGGCAGAACAGCGACCAATCCACCGGTTTTGGCAACAGTCTACTGCTGCAGGGTGGTTTTTTACTGGCTTTTGACCTGATCCAGTACTTCCAGCACCGCCGCAACAGCAAGGCCCTGGAGCAGAACCGGGCCGGATGGGAGCTGGGAAGTACGGGTAATGGGGTGGGATTGGCGTATAGGTTTTGAATATCGAATATCGAATCCCGCCGCGGCGGGAATTATCGAATGTCGAAGGAAGGGGTAGGCCTTTCCGTTCGATGTTCCTTGTTCTTCTGTTCTTCTGTTCGATATTCTCTGGGTTTTATCCACTTCACAGGGATTTTTGCCCCAACTACTGGAATTTCAGGGTGATTCTGCTACTTTTGCAGCCAAAATGGGCGTTAGGAGCTGAGAGCTACTGATAAAGTGTTGCAGACCTGAGACATTTTTTGACTTTTTACTTTTGAATTTTGAATTGAAACCTATACAAAAATGGCAGGACAGTTAAAAGAGGTACGTAACCGCATCAAAAGTGTACAGAGCACCCAGCAGATCACCAAGGCGATGAAGATGGTGAGTGCGGCCAAATTGCGCCGGGCACAGGAATCTATCACACAGATGAGACCCTATGCACAGAAACTGCAGGAAATGCTGAGCAATATTGTGAGCAACCTGGATGGCAGCATGAGCCTGAAACTGGCCGATGAAAGAGCGGTGGAGAAAGTGTTGTTCATCGTAATTACCAGCGACAGAGGTTTGTGTGGTGGTTATAATGCCAATATCATTAAACTGGCCAAGAGAACGATTGCTGAGAAATATGCCGCCCAGCAGCAGAAAGGAAATGTGACGGTATGGAATATCGGCAAAAAAGGATTTGAAGCCATGACCAAAGCCGGTTTTAAAACCGACGCTACCTATAAAGATATTTACCTGAACCTGAACTTCGAAAATGTACAGGCCGCCGCCAAAGCTGCCATGAAAGCTTTCGAAAACAAGGAATTTGATGCAGTAGAGATCGTGTACAGCGAATTCAAGAATGCCGCTACCCAGCGTTTTGTGGCCGAGCCTTTCCTGCCCATTCCCAAAACACCTAAAAAAGCAGGTGCCAAAAAATCCGATTTCATCTTTGAACCGGCGAAGGAAGAACTGATCGCCGAGCTGATGCCCAAGATCCTGAACACCCAGTTATACAAAGCCGTTCTGGACGGAAACGCCAGCGAACACGGTGCCCGTATGACCGCTATGGATAAGGCCAGCGAAAATGCCAACGAA
>CALRQQ020000516.1:0-3049 GCA_943370345.1 Chitinophaga pinensis | reverse complement strand
ATTGACCAACGGGCATAAAAGCCCCTGAGGCCGGAGTACCCCGGAATTAGAAGACAAAAAAATAGGTTGGTTTAATGTTTCTGCGAAAATTCAGGATAAATACGTGATTCAACGTATCAATAACATCTCGGGCAGGCCTGACTGTACTTGTTACCAATCAGAAATCCGAAGACGATCTCGTGTGTACCGCTGTTGAAATCCCGGAGAATATTGTTGTTCGCCGATTTTTCATACGCATAACTCACATTGAACGTATTGCTGATATTCATCCCAAGCATACCAGAGAATCCATCCTGGTAGCGGTAGCTGCCGCCCAGCCAGAGCTGGTCGCGGTACTGAAGTTTCAGGTTGGCTTCGGGTTGAAATTCCCGGAAGGAACTGCCTTTGACATATTTCACCATCAGGGAGGGTACTGCGTTGATATCATCGGATAACAGGAAGCGGTAACCGGCTGTCAGGAACAGATGCGGGATCATCCGACCCTTGGTAAGAATCGAGGCATTATCATCCACAAAATTCAATGTGCTGGGTAATACATTCTGAGCCGACACCCCGATAAAATAATCGCGGGAATACAACCAGATTCCGGCGGCCATCTGCGGTCTGGTCTTGGTGAGCTGACCGGTGTTCAATGATCCGTTGGCCGGATCACTGGGATCCCCGTTACCGGAAAAATCCTGTTTGCTTACATCGATCCCTACTTTAGTGATACCGGCAGAAAGTCCGGCAGAGATATTCGTGGTCGGACTTAATCCGAGATGATAGGCATAACTGGCCATTACCGTGGAAAAGTTGAAACTACCTGTCCGGTCGTTGATAAAAGTAAAACCGGCACCGTGGTGCGGTTCGGCCGCGGTATAATTTTCCCAATAGGCTTTTCCTCTCGGGTTCTCTCCCGGCACCTGGAAGGAAGTGGAGGACGTACGATAATCACTTTTACCGATAGGGCCATGAATAGTGAGGTAAGTTGTTTTCGGTGCACCGTTAAGTCCGGTCCACTGATCACGAACCGACATCTTCAGATCGGCATAGTTATCAATCCCTGCAATAGCCGGGTTGATGATAAAGGGATTGATGACATACTGGGTGTAATGCGGGCGTTGCTGCGCCTGCACCAGTACGGTCATTCCCATGAGCATGAATAAACTGATAATACGTTTCATAGACTTACCTGATTATGTCAACATAACCGGCCATTCTTGAGCGGCCGTTTTTGGGATCAATCACATAATAATAAGTACCTACCGGCGCATCCTTACCATTGATCTTACCATCCCAGGGGGTGGCATAACCAACAGAGTGGAATACCGGCTGACCATAACGGTTCACCACATCAATGGTACATCCCGGGTAGGATTCAAGGTACGGAATAACCCAGCGATCATGCACGCCATCTCCGTTCGGACTGAAAATATTCGGAACAGAGGGGGCTTTGAGCACTTTTACAAACACGGCATCACTGGCCGAACATCCTTGCGGACTGGTCACTGTAAGTGTGTAGGTGATATCACTGGTGGGTGAAGCTTTCGGGAAAGAAGTTGTGGCATTATCCAGTCCCGTGGGAGGTGTCCACTGATAAGTGACCGGCACATTTGCATTCAGGGCCGGGGTAAGAGTTACCTCCCCTCCTTCCAGTACAAATTTATCCGGACCCGCATTCACCGCTGGGGTGGCAAAGATATCGAGCACCTGCTCTTTAAAATTGGTGCATCCATTGGTTCCGGTATAGGTATAACGGATCGTATATTGTCCGGCCCCGGCAGCAGGTGTAAATAGTCCGGTTGCGGTGATACTATTTCCGCTGAATACACCGGCACCCGGTAATCCATTCAGCAGGCTGGCCTGTGTTACCTGGAAAGCAGGTTGCGCGGTACAGGCAAATGGTATCGCGTTGAACTGGATCGTGGGTGTAGCCAGTACCGTAATGGTTTTGATATTCGTATTCACGCAATTGATTCCGGAGTAAGCCACATAGCGTACCTGGTAGGTTTTGGTAAATGGTGTGCCAAATTCCGGATAAGTGTGCGTATACGTTTTACCCGGCAGGGGTGAATCATCCGTTGTTTTATCACCCGGGTTGTTCAGGTAATCCCAATAGATCTCCACTTTCACCACCGAACCAAAGTCAACGGTAGATGCATCGGTGATCGTGACATCCTTATTGCTGCAAAGTGCATTAGCATTTTGTACAGTGAAACCGGCTACGGGAATGGAACCATTTACCGTAAAGGTCTGCTGTACGGTGTCTTTGCAACCACTGTTGCTGGTAACAATCAGCTGTGCGGTGTAAGGCCCGATTACTGTATATCCGTGTGTTGGATTTTGAACAACTGAAATATTCGGGTTCCCGGCATTGGCATTAGGGTCACCAAAGTTCCACTGCCATCCGGTAATAGTACCTCCTGCAACGGAGCTGGTATCAATGAAAGGAGCATTCGGGTCGGTGAGACAAACTTCCGGAGATATGAATCCCGCTTTCGGTCTTGCATTGATAAGTACTGGCCGGGTAAGCGGAGCACTAACACACCCTTTATCTGAAGCAGTTACGAGGGTTACATTATAGGTTCCTGTTACCGCATAGGTATGTGAAGGGTTCTGCAGCGCAGATGCATCGGCTGCTCCACTTGCAGGATCTCCGAAGGTCCATTGCCAGGTACTGAGGCTGCCGGCATTGGCCACGGATGCATCGTTGAAACTGATCAATCTGGTCTCACAGGCAGGCAGGGCCACATTGAAATTGGCGGTTGGCAACGGATTCACAATCACAGTGGCATTCCCGGTCTGGGCCTGATTGCAGGAGGTGGAACTGGCATCTTTCACATCCAACAGGGTATATACAAAAGTTCCGGCTGTAGTGGTAGGCACAGGTACGACTACGCTATTACCGGTGCTGGTTATCGTTTGGTTGGGTCCCCCGTTAATAGTATAAGTGAATGTATATGGAGCCACTCCTGCAGCTCCGGTGAAAGTTACATTCGGTGCCGGGGCATTCATACAAACTTCAGTTGTACCTGCAATGGTCGCTGTGGGCAGTTCATTTACCGTTACA
>CALRQQ020000515.1:0-3058 GCA_943370345.1 Chitinophaga pinensis | reverse complement strand
CGATTTCATATTGGTGTATAGTAAGAAACAGGGGATCAGGGCTACACGGACCCTGCCGGAGCGGTTCAGTATTGGTGATCAGAACCAGGTAAAGCTGGAACTGACCAATCAATATGCCTTTTCAGTAAGGACAAGTATAATTGACGAGTTGCCGGAACAGTTTCAGGACCGCAACTGGCTGCGTAAACTCGTTTTACAATCCGATCAGTCATCCATACTCAACTACCAGTTACGTCCCGAAACAAGAGGCGAATACACTTTTCATGATATCAATGTATTTGTACATGGTCCGCTGCAACTGGTGAAAAGACGCTACATCTTTGCGCAGGAGCAACTGGTAAAGGTCTATCCTTCCTACCTGCAGATGCGGCGTTATCAACTACTTGCCATGAGCAACCGGCTGCAGGAAGCCGGCGTGAAAAAGATCAGAAGACTCGGACATAGTATGGAGTTTGAACAGATCAAGGAATATGTACGGGGAGATGACTACCGGACCATCAACTGGAAAGCCACGGCCAGGAAACAGGACCTGATGGTGAATAATTATACGGATGAACGCAGCCAGCAGATCTATTGTCTGATCAATAAAGGCCGGGTAATGAAAATGCCTTTCCATGGATTGACCCTGCTTGATTATGCGATCAATACCACACTCGTGTTAAGTAACGTAGCCCTGGTGCGGCAGGACAAGGCCGGACTCATTACATTTGAAAAGAACCTGGACACCTTTCTGCCGGCCGATAAGAAGCCCACACAGATGAATCTGGTGCTGGAAACCCTGTACAAACAGAAGACAGATTTTCTGGAAGCCGATTTTGAAAAACTTTTTTCGGTGATCCGCAACCGGATCACTAACCGGAGTCTCCTGGTACTGTTTACCAATTTTGAATCCATGGAAAGCCTGCAACGGGAATTGCCGGCGCTTAAAAAGATCGCCAAGTACCACCTGCTCCTGGTGATCTTCTTTGAGAATACCGAATTGAAAACCTTGCTGGAGGGTAAGACCCATACGCTTGAAGATATTTATATCAGGACCATCGCCGAGAAGTTTGTATATGAAAAAAAACGGATGGTAAAAGAACTGCATAAACATGGGATCCCTTCCATTCTCACCACCCCGGAAGGGCTGACGGTAAATACCGTGAACAAATACCTGGAGCTCAAAACCAGAATGTCGATTTAAGTACGTAGTTAGTAATACGAAGGGGTTTCTTAGCATTACTAACTGTATACCTGTTTATTTTTAGCTTTATGAGAAATGGAAGGATCCGGGTCTGCCTTCATTCATTAGTATCTTTTCCCCTGTACGTACACTTCCCTTCATTCCTTCTTTTCGAACTTTAAGGTCGTACTTCGTATTTTTGTACTTATGGATAAACCCGCCAATATATTTGAAGAAGGTCAGGTGTTATTGATCAACAAGCCACTGGAATGGACCTCTTTTGATGCGGTCCGCAAGATCCGGAACCTGGTGCGAATCAAGAAAGTGGGGCATGCGGGTACCCTTGATCCCCTGGCTACCGGATTGCTGATCGTTTGTACCGGTAAATTCACCAAACGGATCAATGAATTCATGGCACAGGAAAAGGAGTATACCGGCACTTTCACGCTCGGGGCTATCACACCTACTTATGATCTGGAATCTGAGCCGGTCAGTCATTTGCCGTATGCGCACCTCACAACGGAAATGATCCATGCGGCCACAGCGCCCTTTATCGGAGAAATATTACAGGTGCCTCCAGCACATTCAGCCATCAAGGTGGATGGCAAACGGGTATATGAACTGGCGAGAGCAGGAAAGGAGGTGAAACTTGAACCCCGAAAACTGACCATTTACGCTTTTGAGATCACCCGGATAGAATTACCAGAAGTGGATTTTCGGGTGGTTTGTTCTACGGGGACTTATATCCGCAGTCTGGAAAATGATTTCGGTGGGGCATTGGGCTGTGGTGCATACTTAAGTAAACTTTGCCGTACACGCATCGGCGGATTTTCACTGCAATCCGCAGAAACTATTATCGCTTTTGAACAACGGGTGAAAGCCTTGAATGCTACAACTTGAAAGGATAGTTGATCCCGAGTTGTAACTGCCCGTTCAGTGGTTTCCAGTTGTAGAACCATTTGTTCTGGCTGGCCTTATTAAGTATGTCCGGACTCGGGTCCTTTACTTTATATGCATAGTCGAGGCGGATGATAAAGTAAGTAAAATCAAGCCGCAGGCCGGTGCCCATTCCAATCGCGATATCTTTACCCAGCCGGCTGAATTTGAATACTTCTTCCGGATCGCCGGCCTCTTTCTTCATGAACCACACATTCCCGATATCAGTAAATAATACACTTTCGATCCGTGTGCCCGCAATGGTCGTGATTTTGAACCGGTACTCCATATTCATCTCCAGCTGGATATCGCCGAAACGGTAAGGATATTCCTGAAAATCCTTAATGGCGGAACCCGGACCCAGCCGGCGAAGACGCCAGGCGCGCATACTGTTGGGGCCACCCCCGAAATACTGCTTGAAGAAAGGGAGTGCATTCTTTTTCGACGGATTTACCGTGGAGTTGAACGCATACCCGATTCCGGCAAAGGCCCTGAATACAATGGAGGAATTCTTCCGCTTGAATTGCTGGGTATATTCCGCATTTATCTTCATGAATTTGTACAACTGGGTATCCAGGAAATCGCTATTGATGAGGCCTGCAAGAAAAGGGAGTTCCAGGTTGGCCGAAAAAACCGATGGTTTGCGGGGATGTGTATTTGTAAGTGAGGTTCCGAGGATAATGGTTGAAATAAACCCATCTGTAAATACATTTTTCAGTGCAGGGTTAGCTGCGATAAGTTTATCAAGACTGTCTTTCTTTTCTAAATTGGAATATTCGATATTGGGAAGCTTCAGCGAGATCTGTGTCAGTTTATGGCTGCCGGGTTTCACATACTGGTATTCATATCCCCAGGAAGCATTCCCGGAAGTCAGATTGAACAATTCCTTTCTTTCTGTTCTCGCCGCATTGAACCCAAACACGGTACGGATATTATTCCGGTCTCCTTCTGGTATCCAGC
>CALRQQ020000514.1:0-3063 GCA_943370345.1 Chitinophaga pinensis | reverse complement strand
ACCGCGCAGGTTCACCGTTTTGGAGGCTTTGATCCGGGTGGCCAGTTTATAATTATGCGTAAAACCAAAATCACTGTAATTCTCCAGACGTACGGCGAGGTTCATCAGCCAGGTGGGCTGAATATCAAACTCTGCATCTGCATACGCTCCGAATACATGCCGTTTGGCATTGACTTCGTCCGCCGGCTGGTATCCGGGAAAGCCCTGGGAGCCGGTCGCTTTGTCACCAGTGGGATCATAGTTCTTGTATGAAGCTTCTTCGCCGGCAAAAATCTGGTAATTCTCATACCGGAATTCTGCTCCCACTCCGAGGTTGAAGTTCTTGGCGAATTCCCGGCTGAAGTTCAGGTTGCTGGTATTCTGCAGGAAAGAGAACCCCCCGTCATCAAAATGTTGCTGGGCCGAACCCAGTGAAGCATTGAAGGTCTTATCACCGAAGAAATGAAATTTATTTTTTCCCGTGCTGTTACTGAGGTCCCAGTTCCAGTTATTGAATACCACTCCCTTTAAACCGCCGGTCACCGAAATATCCCTGATCTCGGTCTGAATATGCGGGCTGTAATAAAAATCTCCGTCACTGGCGGTCTTCATGATACCCGGTACATATACCAGATCACCGTTAGCATTGGTGGGAAAACGATCGGGACGGGCCGACCAGTTACGGGTAAAGGCAAAGGCATCGGAGTTCTTACTGTTGGTTCCGCCAAATGCATAAAGGGTGGTTTTGGAAGAAACAGGAAGTTCCGCATTTACAAAGGAGCCGAAGGATTCAAGCGACGCATCTCCATGACCGCGACGATAGATGTTGAGGTACATCGCATCATCATCCGTCAGGTAGTTGTCTGTTTTCAATGCCTGGCGGAAGGTCTTGCCGCTTTTGTTTCCTTCAAAAGTAAGATTGATAAAACCGCCTTTTGTGCCGAGCGGCATACCGAAATTGATAGTACCATTGAATGCTTTTCCATCAAATTCACCGGCATGTTCATAATCCTTGTGCAGACCGGATTCAAAAGCCGTATTGAATTTTGAATCGTAATAGGAAGAGAGACCAATAGAACCGGTGATCTGATTCACTGATTTTTTAGTGATGATATTAAGTACACCGGCAATGGCATCAGACCCGTATTGGGCCGAAGCACCATCCCTTAATATCTCCACCCGGTCGATCGCACCGGAGGGCAACGCATTCAGGTCAGTCCCGGAATTACCACGTCCCCGGGTACCAAACATGGCTACAAAAGCTGTCTGATGACGTCGTTTCCCATTCACCAGTACCAGGGTCTGGTCTGGACCAAGTCCGCGTAAAGTGGCAAGGTCGACATGGTCTGCTCCGTCACTGCCGCTTTGTTTATTATAGTTGAAGGATGGGGCGGTATAATTCAGGATCGAGGTAAGGTCCATCCGTGCGGTAGGGCCGCTGACCTGACTCATGCTGATCACATCGACCGGTGAAGTGGTTTCTGTTTTTACCCGGCCGGCCCTGCGGGAACCTACCAGTACCACCTGCCCGAGTTCTTCAATGGATTGTACCAGGCTGATATTGAGAGGACTGTTTCCGGAATTCACGGTCTGCTTTACATAGCCAATCGAAGTTATTTCCAGTTCATCTTCAGCAGGCAATACCAGGCTGAATGTACCGTCCGACCCGGTAAGGGCAACCTTACCCGATTTTTTTGCTTTAATGGAAACACCCGCTACCGGTTGTCCGGCGGCATCTGTTATTTTTCCGGTTACGGTTTGCTGGGCAAGGAGGGTAATTCCTGAAATAAATGTCAGGAAAATAAGCAGTAACGCCTTTCGCATAATTGTTGGTTTTGGTGTATAGATGCAGGAAACTAAATGATAACTTAAATATAATGGAAATTATATTTAAACGGAATCAATAGCCGCAGTAATACGTGGATTTTAGCCACATTTTAGCCACGCATGATGGTTATATGTTGCGGTAGACCTTTCCGTCCGGTGTACATACCGGACCCGGGATTTGTTATCCGATATTCGTCCGGCCAGGGTATACTTTCAGTGCCTGTTCGAGGCAATCCATCGCATTATTGATGGCTTCCAGGTTCAGTACATAGGCCAGTCGTACTTCATTTTTTCCCAATCCGGGTGTGCCATAAAAACCGGTGGCAGGTGCCAGCATTACGGTCTGATTATTCCAGGCAAATTCTTCCAGCAGCCACTGGCAGAACCGGTCGCTGTCATCGATCGGGAGACTGGCCATGGCATAGAATGCACCACCGGGGTTCGGACAGAAAACACCCGGCATGGCATTGAGTCGTTTTACCAGCAGGTCACGCCGGCGTTGGTACTCCGCTTTGGGGGCATCAAAATAAGCATCCGGAAGATCCACTGCCGCTTCGCCCATGATCTGTGCGAGTCCGGGAGGACTCAGCCGCGCCTGGGCAAATTTCATAGCAGCATCATATACCCCTTTATTTTTGGTGACAAAGGCGCCGAGCCGGGCCCCGCAGGCACTGTATCTTTTGGAAATAGTGTCCATCAGTACCACGTGTTCGTCCAGCCCTTCCAGGTGCATGGCGCTCACATAGTCTCCGTCGTAACAAAATTCGCGATAGGCTTCGTCGCTGAACAGATAAAGGTCATGTTTGATACAGATATCCTTTACAGCTTCCATTTCAGCACGGCTGTAGAGATAGCCGGTCGGATTGTTCGGACTACAGATGATGATCGCCTTGGTATTCGGGGTGATCACTTTTTCAAAATCAGCGATCGGCGGCAGGGCAAAGCCCGTATCGATGCTGGAGGGTATGGGCACTACTTTTACCCCGGCTGCACAGGCAAAGCCATTGTAGTTTGCATAAAAAGGTTCGGGTATGATCACTTCATCACCCGGATTGAGGCAGGTGAAAAAACCGAACATGATGGCTTCACTGCCTCCGGTGGTGATCAGGATCTGATCATGGCTGATCGTGATGCCTACTTTTTTATAGTACTGTACCAGTTTACGGCGGTAGCTTTCATTGCCTGCACTATGGCTGTATTCCAACACTTTGATATCCGTATTCCGGACAGCTTCCAGGATGGCCGGGGGTGTTTCAA
>CALRQQ020000513.1:0-3074 GCA_943370345.1 Chitinophaga pinensis | reverse complement strand
GCTTTACCGTACTTCAGCATAGTCCCGCCGATCTGCAGCGGTTGAATCAGTTCAAACACGGCCTTTCTGCCGAAGGAAAAATGACGGGTACTCCAGGTCCGGTAACAGTCCGCTCCCATGCCTGGAATGTGGACTTCCTCGGAGCCTCCACCGGTGCCACGATCATTCCGGATAAACAAATCCCCACCTATAACAACTATTTCGTAGGCAATAACCCTTCCAAATGGGCGTCCGATTGTAAGATCTTCCAGGGCGTAACGATCAAAAATGTATATCCGGGTGTGGATGTACGTTATTATACCGACCGAGGTACCCTGAAATACGATATCCTGGTACAGCCCGGCGGGGATCCTTCCCGGATCGCCCTGAAATATGAGGGCGTGGATAAACTCCTGGTGAAAAACAAGGAACTCGTAGTGAGTACTTCATTGGCTGAATTCAAAGAATCTGCTCCCTTCACGTTTCAGCCTTCGCTAACCGGACGTGCCGAAGTGAATTGTAAATACAGCGTGACCGGAAATGTGGTCCGCTTTGAAATAAAAGACTATGACCGTACCCGGCAACTCGTGATCGACCCGAGTATCGTATTCTGCTCTTTCTCCGGCAGCCGTTCTGATAACTGGGGATTTACTGCTACCTATGGTCCGGATGAAAGCCTGTTTGGCGGCGGTATCGTATTTGGCAGTACCGGCAGCGGATTCCCCGTTTCTCCCGGCGCCTTTGAAACGGTTTACCAGGGGGGCGAGTTTGATATCGGCATCATCAAATTGTCTCCCAATGGAAACAACCGCATATATGCAACTTATATTGGTGGTAACGGTAAAGATCAACCGCACTCCCTGATCGTGGATCCCGCAGGCAACCTGGTGCTGGCCGGTCGTACCAACTCCAGTGATTACCCGACTATTAATAATGGAAATGCCGGTGGTGCCGGTTTTGATATTGTGGTCACCAAACTGAATGCCGCAGGTACAGCCCTTCTAGGTTCACGCCGGATAGGCGGGGCCGGTAGTGATGGGGTGAATATCTCGGATACCCGCGGTCTGAATTCACTGCAACGCAACTACGGAGATGATGGGCGCAGTGAAGTGATCCTGGATGGCGGGGGTAATGTGTATGTGGCTTCTTCTACCCAGTCGGCCGATTTCCCCGGTACCGCCGGATCCTTTCAGGCCAGCTTCGGTGGCGGCACACAGGATGGGGTCGTTATGAAACTGACACCTGATCTCGGTACAATTCTTTTTGCCAGTTATCTGGGCGGTTCCGGGAACGATGCGGCCTATGTGCTTTCGATCAATCCCCTCAACAATAATATCTATGTAGCAGGCGGTACAGAAAGTCAGAACCTGCTGCAAGGCACACAGGGAGGTACATTGGGCACTGCTAATAATGGAGTGATCGATGGCTTTGTGGCGATCATCAATAACACAGGGACCAATGTGCTGCGGTCCACTTATATCGGCACAGCCGGCATCGACCAGGTATTTGGGGTGCAGTTTGATGCATTGGGTTTTCCGTATATCATGGGACAAACCACCGGTTCCTGGCCTGTACAAAATGCGGCGTACAGCAATGCCGGCGGCAAGCAGTTCATCTGTAAGCTCCAGCCTGATCTTTCGGCCTATGTATATTCCACCGCCTTTGGTTCCGGTGGACTGACCCCTAATATTTCACCAATTGCATTCCTGGTCGATCGTTGTGAAAACGTTTATATCTCCGGCTGGGGTGGTTTCTTCAGTACCGATAATGCATTTAATAGTGCAGGTACCACGGGCTTACCTGTAACGCCTGATGCATTCAAGAGCTCCACAGATGGAAAGGATCTTTACTTTTTTGTCTTGAAGAAAAATGCGGCTTCGCAGTTATTCGGCAGTTTCTTCGGAGAGAACAATGCTCCCGGCACCGGTTGCGATCACGTGGATGGAGGAACCAGCCGCTTTGATCGTAATGGTAAAATTTACCAGGCGATCTGTGGAAACTGTAATATCGGCGCAAGACCCACTTATCCTACCACACCGGGAGCCTGGTCTACTGTGAATAATGCTGTAGGTGGCGGTGAGTGTAACCTGACCATGCTCAAGATCGATATGAACCTGGCAGGGGTAAGGGCGGGTATCCAATCCACCATCAATGGGGTGCCAAGAGATACCGCCGGTTGTCAGCCGCTCACAGTTGATTTTACGGATACATTGGCCACCGGGGTAAGTTATGAATGGTATTTCGGGGATGGGTCACCGATGCTCCCCACTACTGTTCCCAATGCCTCTCATACCTATCTGAACATAGGTACCTATAATGTGATGCTGGTAGCGATCGATCCCGCAACCTGTAATGTGCGTGATACCTCATATATGAAGATAAGGGTAGGTAATCTGCTGGCTACACCGGCCTTTGTTCCGGTGAAGCTGCCTCCTTGCGGGTCCTTCAATTACCAGTTCAACAATACTACGATCGCACCTCCCACACGTCCCTTCACAAACCAGAGTTTTGTCTGGGATTTCGGGGATGGCTCACCGAAAGTGATCAGTGGTGCTGGTCCTGTCCTGCATACCTATGCCGGTCCAGGTACCTACAATGTGAAATTATTATTGCAGGATACTGTCTATTGTAATGCACCGGATTCACTGGTCATTCCGCTCAGTGTGGCCGATAACGTTAAAGCACAGTTCACTACACCACCCACCGGATGTATTCCATATACACCTGTATTCACTAATACTTCGCTCGCCGCACAGACCTTCCTCTGGAATTTCGGGGACGGCAATACTTCCACCGCAGCGAATCCGACACACACGTATAACACGCCGGGTACCTTTATCATCACCCTGGTGGCATACAATCCCAATACCTGTAACCTGACCGATACGACCAGGTTCACGATCCAGGTCTTCGGTGCACCCACAGCTGATTTCAGTTTTGTGCCGGTAACCCCGGCCCCCAATATGCCGGTGACGTTTACCAACCTCTCTTCCGTGGATGCGGTGAGTTTTAAATGGGAATTCGGGGATGGAGATACGCTGCGTACTACCTCAAGGGCCAATATAGATCACCAGTATAATTCCACCGGTACATTC
>CALRQQ020000512.1:0-3074 GCA_943370345.1 Chitinophaga pinensis | reverse complement strand
GCCTTCCTGGCAGAAGGAGTGGATACCGTATTCGGTTATCCCGGCGGTGCGATCATGCCGATCTATGATGCGTTATATGATTATAACGACCGGCTGAAGCATATCCTTGTCCGCCATGAACAGGGCGCCATTCATGCCGCCCAGGGATTTGCAAGGGTAAGTGGTCGTACCGGTGTGGTATTTGCCACCAGTGGTCCGGGCGCCACCAACCTCGTTACCGGTCTTGCCGATGCGATGATCGATTCCACTCCGCTGGTTTGTATCACCGGACAGGTATTTGCCCACCTGCTGGGTACGGATGCTTTTCAGGAAACAGACGTGATCAACATCACCACTCCTGTTACCAAATGGAATTACCAGGTTACCGATGCCAACGAAATTCCGCATGTACTGGCCAAGGCCTTTTATATCGCCAACAGCGGACGTCCCGGTCCGGTGCTGGTGGATATCACCAAGAATGCCCAGCTGCAATTATTTGAATACGCAGGTTATGAGAAATGCACGCATATCCGTAGCTATCGTCCTAAGCCGATCGTTCGAAAAGAGTATATCGAACAAGCGGCTGAAATGATCAATAAAGCAGAACGTCCTTTTGTGATCTTCGGACAAGGTGTGATCCTGGGTAAAGCGGAAAAAGAATTCAAACAATTCATTGAGAAAGCTGGGATCCCGGCTGCCTGGACCATCATGGGAATGAGTGCCATAAATACCGACCATCCGTTGTCCGTGGGTATGCTGGGCATGCATGGTAATTATGGGCCTAATGTACTCACCAATGAATGCGATGTACTGATCGCGGTGGGTATGCGTTTCGATGACCGCGTAACCGGACGCCTCGATAAATATGCCAAGCAGGCCAAAGTGATCCACCTGGATATTGATCCGTCTGAAATAGACAAAAATGTAAAAGCCGATGTGCCAGTATGGGGCGATTGTAAGGAAACACTGCCCCTGCTTACCAAACTGGTTGAGCAGAAAGTATACCCGCAATGGTTGCAGAAATTCAGGGATTATCAGCAGCAGGAAGAAGACAAGGTCATAAAGGACGAACTCAATCCCGTTGGCGAGACCCTCACTATGGGTGAAGTGATCCGCAACCTCAATGAACTCACTGAAGGAAATGCCGTGATCGTAACCGATGTGGGGCAACACCAGATGGTGGCCTGCCGGTATGCCAAATTCAACCAGAGCAAGAGCAATATCACCAGTGGCGGATTAGGCACCATGGGATATGCCCTGCCTGCCGCGATCGGTGCTGCCTATGGCGCACCCGAACGTACAGTGGTCGCCATCATCGGCGATGGCGGGTTCCAGATGACCCTGCAGGAACTGGGTACCATCATGCAGTTCAAGCCCAATGTAAAGATCCTGATCCTGAACAATAACTTCCTGGGGATGGTGCGCCAGTGGCAGCAACTGTTCCATGAAAAACGCTATTCGTTCGTGGATATACAAAGTCCGGATTTTGTACAGGTGGCCAAAGGATTCGGCATTCCAGGTAAAAGCATTTCCAAACGCGAAGAACTGCAATCGTCGCTTGAGGAATTACTGAACAACAAGGGCAGCTTCCTCCTCGAAGTGATGGTCGGTAAAGAGAACAATGTATTCCCGATGGTGCCGCAGGGAAGAGGAGTGGCGGAGATAGTGCTGTGTAAAGAAGATATTTAAAACACAAGGAAGTACAGACAAATAATACGTATGCAAAAGAAAGAATATACCATCACGGTCTACACGGAAAACCAGGTGGGTCTGCTCAACCGGATTGCGATCATTTTCTCCAGGAGAAAGATCAATATCGAAAGTCTGAATACCTCCCCTACGGAAGTGGACAGTGTACACCGTTTTACCATCGTCATCAATGAATTTGAAGATGTGGTACGCAAACTCTGCCGCCAGATCGAAAAGCAGGTGGAAGTACTCAAAGCCTATTACAATACCGAAGAGGAAATTGTATGGCAGGAACTGGCCCTGTATAAAGTGCCCACGGATGTGATCGCCACAGAAGTGAAAGTGGAACGTCTCCTCCGGGAAAACGGGGCCCATACGGTGGTGATCCGGAAAGACTATACCGTTTTTGCGGTTGCTGGTCACCGTGAAGAAACGGAAGCGCTGATCAAAGTGCTCGAACCCTATGGACTGATCGAGTTTGTCCGCAGTGCGCGGGTGGCCATCATCAAAGCCAGCCGTGGTTTCCACGAACGGCTCAAGGATTTTGAGAACCAGGAACCCGGGGAAGAAGCTGTGGAAAATGAATTCCTGGATAAAAACGAGGAGATTTTTTCCATGTAACCTGATCAAACAACGGAACGAATAAACAACGAAATAGCTTAACATCTAAACAACAACAACATAATCATGGCAAAATTAAATTTCGGCGGTGTAGAAGAAAATGTAGTTACCCGCGAAGAGTTTCCCTTAAGTAAGGCACAGGAAGTGCTTAAAAATGAAACAGTGGCTGTTATCGGCTATGGTGTGCAGGGCCCCGGCCAGGCGCTGAACCAGAAAGACAATGGGATCAACGTGATCGTTGGTCAGCGTAAAAACTCCAAGACCTGGGATAAAGCCGTTGCGGATGGTTTTGTGCCTGGTGAAACCCTTTTCGAAATTGAAGAAGCCCTGCAAAAAGGCACTATCATCTGTTACCTGCTCAGCGATGCCGCACAGATCGCACTGTGGCCAACTGTACAGAAACACCTGACCCCTGGCAAAGCACTTTACTTCTCCCATGGTTTCGGGATCACGTTCAACGAACAGACCGGTATTGTTCCTCCTAAAGATGTGGACGTATTTCTGGTCGCCCCTAAAGGTTCCGGCACTTCCCTGCGCCGTATGTTCCTGCAGGGCCGTGGACTGAACAGCTCCTATGCTATATTCCAGGATGCCACCGGTAAAGCCTTCGAGCGTGTGATCGCCCTGGGTATTGCCGTAGGAAGCGGTTACCTGTTTGAAACAGATTTCAAGAAGGAAGTATTCTCTGACCTGACCGGTGAACGCGGAACATTGATGGGCGCGATACAGGGTATTTTCGCTGCACAGTTCCAGGTACTGCGTGAAAGAGGCCACTCCCCTTCTGA
>CALRQQ020000511.1:0-3074 GCA_943370345.1 Chitinophaga pinensis | reverse complement strand
AGAAAATCAACCATTATATAACGCGCAATACTACGAACGGTGGTTCGTCCACTGTGAAATAATTATTGCTTGCTGAGTTCTTTTTTTGAAACGGCGGGTGTATATTTACGAAAGCATACATCCTTTATGTTGAAGAATTTTATACATAGTCATCTTGCTCCTGTGGCCACAATTATTATTGTGGTGGTGATTATTATTACTTCTTCAAACGGAGGTGGTGCCTGACAGTTCATTTAACAAAACAAGATACAGCAACCCGCCTCCAAAAAGGCGGGTTTCTTTTTGGACCCAACTAAATAAAAAACATGGCTTCTTATTATAATGAACATACGGTACTCTGGCTGAACGGCGCATTTGTAAAAGCGTCAGATGCGAAGATGGACCTCTACAGCCAGTCGCTTCATTATGGTTATTCCGTATTTGAAGGTATCCGTTCATACAAGACAGCCAGTGGTGATACCAAGATCTTCAAGGCGGCCGAACATTATGACCGCCTCGAACAATCAGCCAGCGCGTTGAATATGCCGTATCATTGGAAAACCGGTGAACTGACCGCAATCACCTATGATTTACTCGAACGGAACAACCTGCAGGATGCCTATATCCGTCCGGTGGTATACGCGCCGGCCAATATGAGTTTTGTGGTGAACACCGAATCCTTTCTGGTGATCGAAGTATGGGAGATGCAGCCCTTCCTGGGCGACAAACTCCTGAACGTGATGACCAGTTCTTTTCAGCGGCCGAATCCAAAAGGATTCAGGATCCATGCGAAAGCTGCGGGCCATTATGTCAACTCGATCCTCGCCAGCCAGGAAGCCAAGGCAGCAGGCTTTGATGAAGCCCTGTTGACGGATATGCATGGAAATGTTGCCGAAGGTCCGGGGGCTAATCTGTTCTACGAAAAAGACGGAAAGCTATTCACACCCGCCACCGGCCATATCTTACCGGGTATTACCCGCGCCACTGTACTGGAGATCTGTGATACGCTTGGGATAGTTGTGGAAGAAAAAATGATCCGGCTGGAAGAACTCAAAGAAGCGGATGCCGTATTCTATTGTGGCACGGCCGCTGAAGTCATTGGCTGGAAAAAACTCGATGACACCGAATTCCCCCTGCCCTGGGAAGAGAGCCTGAGCCGGATGATCCAGCTGGCGTATAAGAACAGGGTGATTGAAAACGCAAACACGTTACAAACAGAACCGGCATAATTACGATCAGCACTTAGACAAAGAATAAACAATCATGAGCGAATTGAACAAATACTCAAAGACACTGACCCAGGATCCTACACAGCCTGCTGCACAGGCCATGTATTATGCGATCGGATTCAAGGAAGATGATTTTAACAAAGCACAGGTTGGCATTGTAAGTATGGGATGGGATGGCAACCCCTGCAATATGCACCTGAATGATCTTGCCACCACAGTACGCGACAGTGTGAATGCCACTGACGGATTGCTGGGATTACGTTTTTACACCATCGGTGTGAGCGACGGGATCAGTATGGGAACGGATGGTATGCGGTACAGTCTTGTCAGCCGGGATGTGATCGCTGACAGTATTGAAACCAATGCCGGCGCCCAGTACTATGACGGACTCATTGCCATCCCCGGGTGCGATAAGAATATGCCCGGTGCTGTCATGGCCATGGGACGACTCAATCGTCCTTCCATTATGTTATATGGTGGCACCATTGCACATGGACATTACAAAGGAGAAGACCTCAATATCGTAAGTGCCTTCGAAGCACTCGGACAAAAAATAGCGGGCAACCTGAGTGAAGGCGATTTCAAAGGGATCGTACAGCATGCTTGTCCGGGCGCCGGTGCCTGTGGCGGTATGTATACGGCCAACACCATGGCCTCCGCGATCGAAGCCCTGGGGATGAGCCTGCCCTTCTCTTCGTCCAATCCCGCGCTCAGCGAAGACAAACAAAAAGAATGTGCTGCAGCAGGTGATGCCATCAAAGTACTGCTGGAAAAAAACATCACCCCCAAAGACATCATGACCCGTAGAGCATTTGAAAATGCGATCACGGTAGTGATGGTACTTGGCGGCAGTACCAACGCCGTATTGCACCTGATCGCGATCGCCCGCAGCGTGGATCTGGACCTGACGCCCGATGACTTCCAGCAGATCAGTGACCGTATCCCTGTACTGGCTGATTTCAAACCTTCTGGCAAATACCTCATGGAGGATCTGCATAAACATGGCGGTGTGCCCGCTGTAATGAAATACCTATTGAAGAACGGCTTACTGCATGGCGATTGTTTGACAGTTACCGGTAAAACGGTTACAGAAAATTTAGCAGGTGTCCCGGATCTCGATTTCAGTGCACAAGATATTGTACGCCCCTTAGAAGAGCCCCTGAAAAAAACGGGGCACCTGCAAATCCTGTATGGCAATCTCGCCGAACGTGGCAGTGTAGCCAAGATCAGTGGCAAGGAAGGCGAACGTTTTGAAGGAACGGCCCGTGTATTCAATGGCGAAAAAGACCTGATCGAGGGCATCTCTTCCGGCAAAGTAAAAGCCGGTGATGTGGTGGTGATCCGTTATATCGGACCGAAAGGCGCACCCGGTATGCCGGAAATGCTGAAACCAACCGGTGCGATCATTGGTGCCGGTCTTGGTAAATCGGTAGCCCTGATCACCGATGGCCGTTTCAGTGGCGGCACCCATGGTTTTGTAGTGGGTCATATCACACCCGAAGCATACGAAGGCGGACTGATCGGTCTGGTAGAAGATGATGATCTGATTGAAATCGATGCGGTCAACAATAAACTCAACCTGAAAGTAAGTGAGGACGTGATCGCTGCACGGAAAGCAAAATGGCAACAACCCGCATTAAAAGCCACAAAAGGTATATTATATAAATATGCCAAGACCGTGAAGCCGGCAGACCAGGGTTGTGTGACTGATGAAAATCTGTAACTGCCTGCAGTATTCGGTAAATGAAAATTGAGCATTGAACATTGATTATTGAACATTCACAGTTGACTGGAAAAACACAAAACGAATTCATAATATGGAAACGCTGACACCCCAGAAAGAAAAAACTAATGCACCCGCAGTCA
>CALRQQ020000510.1:0-3078 GCA_943370345.1 Chitinophaga pinensis | reverse complement strand
GCAAACATTTACGCCGGAACAGTTACATACCCTGGCCTACCTCCCCATCAAACTGCACGATGTAGGTTTTGGGGTAGGACTGATCTTTTTTGGTGTGGTATGCGTTATTGAAGGCCAGCTGATTGCGGTATCGGGCTTTTTTCCGAAACTGATCGGCCGGTTACTGCAATTGGCAGGAGTTTGTTATCTCACCAATAGTTTTGCATTGATACTGGTGCCTGAGCTGGCGGGCAAATTATTCCCGGTCATCCTGCTTCCACCCTTTGTGGCAGAACTGTCGCTGGGTCTGTGGCTGCTCATCAAAGGTGTTAACCTACCTGTATGGGAGCAGAAGGCTGCAGAAGCGCATACCGCTTAACTCAACCGCGCCCTTGCGCCTTGGCGAGCATATTTTCCCGCAAAGGCGCAAAGGCGCGGTAAGAAAGCAACGCTCTTGTCCCCTCTTTTTCTCTTTGGCTCTTAGTGAAACAAAACATCCCGCCTATCAGCGTAATGGCTGATAATGCGGGAGGTTTCACTAAGAGTGGATAAGAGAAAAAGAGGGTAAAAGAGTTTATTCCTGTTCGCTCTCTGCCCTGTCGGCAATGAGTTGGGCAATGAGGCTGGTCCAACCGCTTTGGTGGCTGGCGCCTAGGCCAGTGCCGCTATCGCCATGAAAATATTCGTAGAATAAAACCAGGTCCTTGTTCTCAGGTCTACTGTAAAACCAGTTCTGGTTGCCGTGCAGTTTGCGTTGGTTGTTGGGATCCAGTTCAAACAGGCTGGTTACCCGTTTGGATAATTCGTTGGCGATCTGTTTCAGGTCCATGTACACACCCGAACCGGTAGGGTATTCAATACTTAAAGAAGCATCGTAAAACTCCCCGAACTTTTTAATGCTCTGGATGATGAGGTAGTTGATCGGCATCCACACCGGTCCGCGCCAGTTACTGTTACCACCAAAAAAATCGGAAGTAGAATCACCGGGATCGTATTGGATGGAATACACATGTCCTTCAATGGTAACCGAGTAAGGATGTTTCTCGTGGTATTTGGATAAGGCACGGATACCGCCTTCGGATAAAAACTCTGTTTCGCTCAGCACACGTTTTAACAGCGCGGTGAGTTTGTTTTTGGGAATGAGGGAGATCAGCATTTTATCTTCATCAGCGATCTCTTCGTTGGGCCAGAATTTTTTGTTCTTCTTGCGGTACTGCTCAAACCAGGTAATACGTTTGGTAAAATCTTCCAGCTTGTTCAGCATTTTTTTCTCGATCACCGATACGGCAAACAAAGATGTTAATCCAACAATCGACTGAATGCGCAACTGTATGGTGGTATTATTGGGCAAACCGAGGGTATCGTAAAAGAACTGGTCTTCCTCATTCCATAAACCCAGTTGGTTCAATGCCTCGGCTATCAGTACAAAGTGTTCGAAGAATTTGGTGGCACTGTCTTCAAAAGCCTCATCTTCCATGGCTATCTCCAGTGCCATATCCATCAGGTTCAGTGCGTACATGCCCATCCAACTGGTACCATCGGCCTGCTCAAGCCGAGCTTCGCTGTGTAACTGCAGGCTGCGGTTAAACACACCTATATTATCCAGGCCAAGGAAACCGCCTTCAAACATATTATTACCATTCGGATCTTTCCGGTTGATCCACCAGGTAAAATTGATCATCAGTTTGTGAAATACTTTTTTCAAAAAACTGATATCTCCTTTCCCGGTTTTGTTCTTTTCTATCTGGTACACCTGCAGCGCCGACCATGCCTGCACCGGCGGGTTCACATCGCTGAAGTTCCATTCGTAGGCGGGTAACTGTCCGTCGGGTTTCATGTACCACTCGCGCATCACCAGCAGGATCTGGTGTTTGGCAAATACCGGATCTACCATGGCCATGGGTACGCAGTGAAAAGCGAGGTCCCAGGCGGCATACCAGGGATATTCCCATTTATCGGGCATGAGAATGATGTCCTGGTTTTTCAGGTGTTGCCAGTCGTGGTTGCGGCCCCTGCCCCGTTCGTGGCCCACATGGGCAATGCCATCGGGTTCAGCGAGCCAGCGCTCCACATCGTAATAATAATATTGTTTGCTCCAGAGCAAACCCGCCAACGACTGCCGCTGGATATTATGCAGATCGGCGGGTAATTGCGGTGATAAAATGCTTTGGTAGTAATCGTCTGTTTCTGTTTTGCGCTGCTGAAAAATATCCGTGAACGCATGGGTGAAGGGCGATTCCATCTGCACATCGCTTAAACGCAGGTAAAGGGTTTCTGTGGCACCTGCGGCGATCTGGTATTGGTACACCGGGGCAAACTTGGTTCCCGTTTTTTTCTCGTTGAGGGCTTCTTTATTTTTTCCGTGAATGATGGCATCGTGAAATGCATCTTTCACAAAAATGGATTCATTCTTCTTGCCAAAAAGTTTTTCGGTATTGGTTTCGTTCTCAGTAAAAAAAGCGTCTTTTGTTTTGGGATAGTAAAAATAATAGGAGCCCAGGCGTTCGTGTTTGGCTTTTACCATATTAGCCTGGTCAATCGCTTTGATCACTGGTTTTTTATCCAGTCCACGCGATTGCCAGCGGTTAAAGAACCAGAGCGTAGGTAATACCGTAATGGGTGCAGCCACATTGGCCCGGTTGGTGATCTCGATGCGGATGCCGATATCTTTCTTGTTTACTTTGGCGTAAGTGATGAGTACATCAAAATATTCATTGTCCTGGAAAATACCTGTGTCCAGAATTTCATATTCCGGTTCCAGTTTGCTGCGCTGTTTGTTTTTATTGATCAGCTCCTGGTAAGGGAATGCCTGCTGCGGATACTTGTAGAGCATCTGCATATAATAATGCGTGGGCAGGTTTTCGAGATAGTAGTAGAGTTCCTTTACATCTTCGCCATGGTTGCCCTCGTTATTGCCGAGACCGAATAATCTTTCTTTCAGGATGGTATCTTTCCCGTTCCACAGTGATACGCAGAAACAGAGGTTGCCGAAAAAATCGGAGATGCCACCTAATCCATCTTCGCCCCAGCGGTAAGCACGGGCATGCGCATGGCTAAAGGGTACATAGTTCCAGGCATCACCGTTCTCACTGTAATCTT
>CALRQQ020000509.1:0-3098 GCA_943370345.1 Chitinophaga pinensis | reverse complement strand
AGTAAATCAGAACCCGGCCGTCCGGTAGGGGACTTGTACGGACATAAAGTAATCGGTATTTTCCAGAATGCGGCAGACGTTACAAGTTCGCCCTCACAGCCAAATGCGGCACCCGGGGACCTTAAATTTCAGGATACGGATAAGAACGGTATCATCAATGACGAGGATCGTGTATACCTCGGCAGAACGATTCCTAATCTTTATTATGGTATGAATGTGAACCTTGGATACAAACAGTTTGATTTTTCCATGTTCTGGCAGGGTAGTGCCGGGAATAAAGTTTATGATGCGGTATACCGTGACCTGATGGGCGGACAATACAGCAATCACCATACCGACGGGCTCAATTTCTGGTCGACCTCCAATACTTCCACCAATATTCCAAGACCGGTAATCGGTGATCCAAATGCCAATGGACGTGTTTCGGATATGTATGTGGAAGATGGCAGTTACCTGCGGTTACAAAATTTCCAACTGGGGTATACATTGAAGCCGATGGCCGGACTTAAATGGCTGTCGAACGCACGCATCTATATCTCCGGACAGAATGTGCTGACATTGACAAATTATAAAGGGCTTGATCCTGATTTTACCGGTGTAGGTAATGATGGGTTATTCAGCCGCGGATTTGACCAGGGCTCTTTCCCCAATCCAAGATCATTTATGGCTGGGGTACAATTATCCCTTTAAAAAAATCCACCACTGAACAACATTTCAATACAGTTAAAAAATCTGAAAATGAATAAAATAATCATAGCCGCACTGGGCATATCGCTGATAACAGGTTGTACTAAACAACTCGACCAGGTGAATCCCAATGCGCAAACTTCAGCCAGCTTCTGGAAAAATGAAGCGGATGCCATTGCCGGTATCAATGCAGCTTACAGCAGTTTATTACCGGACGGCGGTTATATGCGTTGTACCCCGCTGATGTTGGACACCCGGGGCGATGATGCGAAAAGCAACAGCCCGTGGGATCAGATGTATAACACAGGAAAATTTGCGCTCAACTCAGGAAATATTGCCATTTATGGCTGGACCTATGAGACCTTTTATCAGGGTGTGCTGCGGAGTAACCAGGTGCTTGATAATGTACCAGGCATCAGCATGGAAGCAGGTCTGAAAGACAGGATACTCGGTCAGGCTTATTTCATGCGTGGACTTTATTACTATCACATGGTGAATTTCTTTGGACGTGTGCCACTGGTACTGCATGTCCCTGAAATCAATGCGTATAATGAACCGCAGGCTTCAGTTGAAGCGGGTTGGAACCAGGTCATCAGCGATTTTACAGAAGCTGCAAATAAACTTCCGGTTCGTTACAGTGATGTAACCGGACCTGATAAAAACGATCTTGGACGGGCCACCAAAGGAGCCGCATTAGCTTTTCTCGGTAAAGCCCACTTATTTAAACCCGTTCCTGATTTTGTAGCAGCTGGAACTCAGTTCAAAGCTGTAATGGACCTGGGAATATATGACCTGATGTCCAATTACAGGGACAATTTTCTGGAAACAACAGAAAATAATAAAGAGTCTGTTTTTGAAGTCCAGTTCAGCCGTGATGCCGGCGGCGCAGATTTAGGATGGGGTGGCGCGCCACAACCCGGATGGGGCAAAACAAGTGCCCGTGCAATTACCTATGCCCCCAGAGCGTTTGGCTGGACAGACGTGCAACCAACCCGTTCTATCTATAATGAGTTTCATTTAGAGAAAACGACAACCAATGCAGTGGATCCACGGATTTTGTCTACTATTTTTTATAATGATACGGTTGATACACGCCTGGCATCCACACCCATGTATAATACTACTTTTCAGGCACGTTATGCCGGTAATGCGGCCGACTTTAATGATCTCTTCTGTAAAAAATACCAGAATTATACCGGTGGAAGGGCCGATGAATTCGACTGGAGGTCAGGCATTAATGAGCGTATCATGCGGTATGCTGATGTATTGCTGATGTACGCGGAATGCCTGAACGAGCAAAACAGAACAAACGAAGCATACCCCATAATCCAGCGTGTGAGAACCCGGGCAGGACTGGCTGATCTGGCCGTAGTAAGACCGGGTATGAACCAGGCACAAATGCGTGATCAGCTGGCTCATGAACGTATGCTGGAATTCTGCCTGGAAGGACATCGCTTTGATGACATTCGCCGTTGGGGCTGGTTGAAAGATCCGGTAAAACTGGCCATACTCAAGAGCAGGGATCCTGAATTCAATTCCTATGCTACCGGTCGGGAGTATTTTCCGATTCCCCAGCGTGAACTGGATCTGAATCCCGGATATACTCAGAATGCCGGTTATTAATACTATTGAAAAATAACTCCGGGTACTCCGGAGTTATTTTTCTTGCCTAAACTGCCGCTTATGATAAAAAGCTGTCTGTTTTTTATACTCTGCTTTTTTACTTTATTGCTGTCTGCTCAAAACAGCATAGTGCTGCAGGCCGATCTGGGCAAACACCAGATCAGCCGGCATATATACGGGCATTTTGCCGAACATCTTGGAAATTGCATTTATAATGGAATCTATGTTGGTGATACCAATAAACTGATCCCGCATACCCAGGGGGTTCGTAATGATATTATAGCCGCGTTTAAAAAACTTAAAATACCTAATCTGCGCTGGCCGGGTGGATGTTTTGCGGATACCTATCATTGGAAAGATGGTGTAGGTCCGAAGAATAAACGGCCTTCCATCATAAACCGCTGGTGGGGCGGGGTTACAGAAGACAATAGCTTCGGGACCCATGATTTTCTGAATTTATGTGAAGCTATCGGTGCACAGCCATACCTTGCAGGTAATGTTGGCAGCGGCACGGTACAGGAATTGGCAGATTGGGTGCAGTATGTAAATGGCAAGCCTGGTACTGATCCTATGACCCGCTGGCGGGTACAGAATGGCAGAACCGCTCCATGGAATGTATCGATCTGGGGTGTCGGTAATGAAGCATGGGGTTGTGGAGGGAATATGAAACCGGAGCATTATGCCAATGTGTTCCGGCAGTATGCTACTTATATGACCGACTGGACCAACAGCGATAAATTATTCCGCGTGGCTTCAGGCGCAAATGTGGATGATTATAACTGGACGGA
>CALRQQ020000508.1:0-3099 GCA_943370345.1 Chitinophaga pinensis | reverse complement strand
AAACGCTCGGTTCCAAAACGCTCCACGCAGAAAGATGCCATGGCACTTCCTACAATGATGGCGGTTTTCATATTCTCGAAAGAGATATCACCGGTTTTAGCAAGATGGCCCATAAACCCTCCGGCAAACGTATCACCGGCACCGGTTGGGTCAAACACTTCTTCCAATGGTAATGCCGGTGCAAAAAACACCTGGTTATCATGAAACAGTAAAGCACCGTGTTCGCCTTTTTTAATGATCAGGTACTTAGGCCCCATCTTCATGATAGTTGCGGCCGCTCTCACCAGCGAAAAATCACCGCTCAGTTGCCGTGCCTCACTATCGTTCACCATCAGTACATCCACCATCGAAATGGTTTTTTTCAGGTCATCCATGGCAATTTCCATCCAGAAATTCATGGTGTCCATCACGATCAGTTTCGGTCTTTTCTTCAGTTGTGTGATCACACTGGCCTGTACCGCAGGTACCAGGTTACCGAGCATCAGAAATTCGCAATCCTGGTAACTGTCCGGAACCACGGGCTCAAAATTGGCCAGCACATTCAGTTGGGTATCCAGTGTATCGCGGGTATTCATGTCCATGTGGTAACGGCCGCTCCAGAAAAAGGTCTTTTCGTCCTTTTTGATCTGCACCCCTTCCAGGTTCACATTCCGGTTGGTCAACGCGTCCAGCTCAGACTGCGGAAAATCGCCCCCAACAACAGAGATCTGCTTAACAGGGGTAAAATTGGAAGCGCACCACGCAATATAGGTACCTGCACCACCAACAATCTTATCGCTCTTTCCGAACGGGGTTTCAATGGCATCAAAAGCCATGGATCCTACAACAACTAAAGACATAAAATAGGTTTTGTTATCGGGGGGCGAAATTAGGTCATACGCCGCTAAAAGCCAGTAATCCACTCGTTTATTTTGGTACCAGCTGCAGTAATCATGGCATCGCCGGTTGCGTCGCAAGCACTTCAGCGTTCGGGGCGATTGGCGAATTAGCGGATGGCGGATTAACGGATTAGATATGCTTTTAAAGATCAGCCTCCGTTTAACCTCCTCCCCAAAATCCGGAATCCGCAAATTCGTCATTCGCTAATCCGCTAATCGATCGCCCCCCAAAAACTAACATATTGAGATTTTATCGTCTAAAGTGTTGCTAACATTCGTTAGTTGTTTTATCTTCGCCATATGGCCAGAATAAAAACCGATAAAAACATCTCCCGCAAAGATGTGATCGTAACCAAAGCAGCGGCACTGTTCCGCGAAAAAGGCTTTAAAGCCGCCAGCATGCGCGACCTGGCAGAAGCCGTAGGCGTAGAAGCTGCCAGTTTGTATAACCATATCAAATCCAAAACGGAACTGCTGCACGAGCTCTGCTTCAGCGTAGCCAACCGTTTTATGCATAAAATAGACGAGATCGAAGCAGAACCCATCAGTTCGATCCATAAAGTGGAGAAGTTACTCCGTTTCCATATCGAAGAGATGATCAACCATTACGAAGAAGTATATGTGAGCGACCGCGAATGGAAACACCTGGCTGATCCCTATCTCTCCAATTTCCAGAACCAGCGCCGCATTTACCGCAAACGTTTCGCCGCCATCATCGAAACAGGTATCCGCAATAAAGAGATCAAAAAAATAGATGCCCCTACCGCTGTACTGATCATGCTGCACGCCATCAGCGGCATAGAGAGTTGGCACCGCTCTACCCAGAAGATCAGTGCAGAAGAACTGGAAGAAAATATGATCACCATCCTGGTAGGCGGATTGGTGAACAGATGATTTTGGTGAATGGGCAATGGGCAATTGTGAATAGTCAGTAGTGAATAGTTAGTGCTGACTCACTCAGACTAAAAAAATTGCCCATTGACCATTGACCATTCCCCCTTCACAACTCCCTACTCACCACTCACTACTCACTATCCATGTCAATACATTTTCACCCGCTAACCGTAACCGAAGTAAGAAGAGAGACCAGCGATTGTGTATCTGTTGCTTTTGCCGTTCCGGAAACTCTCAAAGAAACCTTTCAGTATAAACAGGGGCAGTACATTACTTTACGTACCCAGATCAATGGAGAGGAAGTACGCCGCTCCTATTCGGTTTGCAGCTCTCCGCTTGATGATGAATTACGCGTGGCGGTAAAGCAGGTAAGCCATGGACTGTTTTCTACCTATGCCAATACAGAACTGAAAAAAGGTGACACACTGGATGTAATGCCGCCCATGGGTAAATTCTTTACGGAATTGGATCCGGCGCAAACAAATCAATATGTGGGTTTTGCGGCGGGCAGTGGTATCACCCCTTTGTTATCCATCATCAAAACCACTTTGCGCACCGAGCCTAAGAGTAGTTTTACACTGGTGTACGGTAACCGCAACCGGCATTCCATCATCTTCAAAGAAGAGCTGGAAGCATTGAAGAATGTATACATGAACCGCTTCCGGGTGATCTATATTCTTTCGAGAGAAAAAACAGATGCGCCCATCAACTTCGGCAGGATTGATGGGGAGAAATGCGCCCTGCTTTGCGATAAAACCATTGATACCGCAAATACCACTGCTTTCTTTTTATGCGGACCGGAAGACATGCTCTTTTCCGTAAAAGCGCAGTTGGAAAAAACCGGTGTTGACAAAAAGAAGATTCACTTCGAACTCTTTACCACACCGGGTGCCCAAAGGAACACAGAACAGAAAACACAGCATACCCCATCGGAGGCCAAAAGCAAAGTGACCATTAAACTGGATGGCGTATCCTTTGATTTTGACCTGGGATTTGATGGTAAAGCCATTTTAGACGCTGCCCTGCAAAACGGAGCCGACCTACCTTATGCCTGCAAAGGCGGGGTTTGCTGTACCTGCCGTGCCAAACTGGTAGAAGGCGAAGTGGATATGGATGTGAACTATGGCCTGGAACCGGATGAAATTGAGCAGGGTTTTATCCTCACCTGCCAATCACACCCGAGAACAGAAAAAGTGGTGGTTGATTTTGATATTAAATAGATTTTTGCCTTACCCTTCTGTTTTTCGCTTTGTTAAGTACTAACAGGCTTTTCAAGCAACTCTATTCAACAAGCTAACGAGTGACAATTTTTTACATATAATTGAAG
>CALRQQ020000507.1:0-3101 GCA_943370345.1 Chitinophaga pinensis | reverse complement strand
AGGTTTGGGTTGCACTGTATACTTGCGCACACAGTTTTCAATTGGATATTGGTGACTAACGATTTCGGTTAAAAAGAGTAGAAGTTATGCAATAGGCGGTGTGAGTTTTTGGTTTTTCATTTTTTGGATATTGTGATATAAAAATAGGTCAATTCATTAAATTGGCAAACATTTGTATTCGCTATTTGTATCTAAGTATGCTAAAAAAATGTTAATGAAATCGGCTGAAACCCTTGCAGGGTAAGGCTTTAACAATATTTGAGTGATCATGGAGCAGGCAATAAAAGGGAAGAACCCCGTTAAACCCCGGACCGTAATTTCCGCAGAAAATATACTAATTAAGGGGGCCAGGGTCCATAATCTCAAAAATGTGACCGTTGAAATACCCCGGAACAAGCTCGTGGTGGTGACCGGCGTATCGGGTTCAGGTAAATCCTCTCTCACGATTGATACCCTCTATGCCGAAGGTCAACGACGCTACGCGGAAAGTCTCAGTGCCTACGCCCGGCAGTTCCTCAACCGGATGAATAAACCGGATGTGGATTTCATCAAGGGGCTATGTCCTGCAATTGCTATCGAACAGAAAGTGATCACCCGCACGCCCCGCAGTACCGTGGGCAGTATGACGGAGATCTATGATTACCTGCGCCTGCTATTTGCCAGGGCCGGGAAGACCATTTCGCCGGTATCCGGCCGTGTGGTTAAAAAAGATGATGTGACCGATGTGCTGCAGGCGATCAAAAAGCTGAATGCGGGGGATAAATTATTTATACTCGCGGTGTTTAAAAAACATCGTAACCGGGATATCAGGGAGGAATTAAATATCCTGGTGCAGAAAGGATTCTCACGTGTGTATTCCCAACAACTAACAGCTGGCAGCGAACAACCTGGCGAAGTACACAGCATAGAAGATCTTCTTGAATTAAACGATAAGGACCTCAAGAAAAAAAAGATAACGCACATCCTCATTGACCGGATCGTGGTGAAAGAAGAATTTGATGAAGATGACCTGCACCGGATGGCTGATTCCGTAGGCACCGCTTTCTACGAAGGCGAAGGCGACGTATACCTCCAGGTCACTCCCCATTTATCCGCCGAAGCTTCAGCGAAGGAGGACTCACCACCTGCCTCGCCGGCAGGCAGGCTCACTACGCAACACTCACTGCTACACTTCAACAATCGCTTTGAACTCGACGATATCACTTTCGAGGAACCGGTACCCAATCTGTTTTCTTTTAATAATCCCTTTGGGGCCTGTCCCACCTGTGAAGGTTTTTCACAAGTACTTGGCGTTGATCCGGACCTGGTGATTCCCGACCGGAGGCTCAGTGTATATGAAGGAGCTGTAGCGCCATGGAAAGGAGAAAAGATGGATTGGTGGAGACAGAATTTTATCAAAGGCGCGAAGAAGTTTGATTTCCCCGTTCATAAACCCGTGGCCGATCTCAGTCCCGGACAACTGGAACAACTCTGGGCTGGCAGTCATGGCGTATATGGTATCCGTGATTTTTTCAAGGATGTGGAATCGCAGTTGTACAAAGTGCAGTACCGGGTGATGCTGAGCCGTTACCGCGGTCGTACTGAATGTCCGGATTGCAATGGCCATCGCCTGCGCAAGGAAGCCTTGTATGTGAAGGTGAATGGAAAACATATCGGCGAACTCAGTGCCATGCCCGTAAAAGACCTGAAGCAATGGTTCAATGAACTGGATCCGAAGCTGACGGCCCATGAAAAGGAAGTGGCCAAGCGGATCCTGATCGAGCTGCACGGACGGCTCGATACATTGATCAAAGTAGGATTGGGTTATCTCTCCCTGAGTCGTCTGGCCAATTCCCTCAGCGGAGGCGAAAGTCAGCGGATCCAGCTTACCCGGAGTCTGGGAAGCAATCTTACCAATTCACTCTATATACTCGACGAACCTTCGATCGGTCTGCACTCCCGCGATACGGCCAACCTGATCAATGTGCTGAAGGAATTGAGGGACCTTGGCAATACCGTAGTAGTAGTGGAGCATGATGAAATGATGATGCGGGAAGCCGACCATATCATCGACATGGGGCCGCTGGCCTCTCATCTTGGTGGCGAAGTGATCGCGGAAGGGGATTATGACGCCATCGTCAGTAATCCCATGAGCCTGACCGGTAAGTTCCTCAATGGCACGTTGAAGATCGAACCGCCCAAACAGGTGCGCAAATGGAACCGGTCCATTACAGTGGAAGGGGCCAGACATAATAATCTGAAAGATATCACGGTTCAATTTCCGCTGAATGTACTCTGTGTGGTGAGTGGGGTGAGCGGGAGTGGCAAGACCACCCTGGTAAAACAGATCCTGCTCCCCGCCCTGCGTAAGCTGAAAGGCGAGTTTGGCGATAAGGTTGGTTTTCATAAATCCATCACCGGCGATATAGAAAGTATCGCCCAGGTGGAAATGGTGGACCAGAATCCTATCGGTAAATCCTCCCGCTCCAACCCGGTTACCTATATCAAGGCCTGGGATGAAGTGCGGGATCTTTATGCAAAGCAGCCTCTGAGTAAGATGCGGGGGTTTCAGCCCAAGCACTTTTCCTTTAATGTGGACGGAGGACGCTGCGATACCTGCAAGGGAGAGGGTGAACAGGTGGTGGAAATGCAGTTCCTGGCCGATGTGCACCTGGTCTGTGAGTCCTGCGGGGGCAAAAAATTCAAGGAAGAAGTACTGGAAGTAAAATACCGGGACAAAAGCATACATGATGTGTTGGAGATGAGTGTGGATGAAGCCATTTCGTTCTTCTCAGCCGATGGCGGGGCCATTGCCCGGGCACTGCAGCCCCTGAGTGATGTGGGGTTGGGGTATGTAAAGCTGGGACAGTCCTCGGACACGCTTTCCGGCGGGGAGGCACAACGGGTGAAGCTGGCATCCTTCCTGGGCAAAGGAAAGGGGGCAAATAAGCTCTTATTCATTTTTGACGAGCCGACCACCGGCTTACATTTCAACGATATTAATAAGCTCCTGGGCTCCTTTAACGCACTGATCGAACAGGGGCACTCCATTATAGTCATCGAGCACAACACGGATGTGATCCGATGTGCCGACTGGGTCATCGACCTGGGTCCTGAGGCCG
>CALRQQ020000506.1:0-3105 GCA_943370345.1 Chitinophaga pinensis | reverse complement strand
TGCTGCCCGGTTTTCACATGAATAAAAAACACTGGAACACAGTAGTGGTGGATGGCGTTATTCCGGGAAGGGTATTGAAAGAATTTATTGATCACTCGTATGAATTGGTGAGGGGGAAGAAGTGAATCGTGAGTCGGCAATCGTTAATCGTCAGACGTGAGTGAGAGGGCAATACGAAACATTCACCATTAACAATTGCACACTCTCTACTGACTACTCACCACTCACGCCTCACGTCTGCCGACTGCCGATTCACGCCTCCCGATTCTTCTTAAAGTACACACACAGTTCCGTAAACCTACACTCCCCACACTTTGGATTCCGTGCCAGGCAAACATAACGGCCGTGGAGGATGAGCCAGTGGTGGGCCTTGTGTACCATTTCGGAGGGGATATGTTTGATCAGTTCTTTTTCTACCGCTAAGGGAGTAGAGGCTTTTTGCGATACCAGTCCTAACCGTTTGCTAACACGAAACACATGCGTATCCACGGCCATATTGGGTTGTTCATCTATCACGCTTGTAATCACGTTGGCTGTTTTTCTGCCTACACCGGGTAATTTCACCAGTTCCTCTACGGTCATGGGCACTTCGCCGCCGAATTGTTCGAGCAGCATATTGGCCATGCCGATCAGGTGTTTGGTCTTGTTATTGGGATAGGAAATACTTCTGATCAGTGGAAACAATTCGTCAAAACTGGCTTCTGCCATTTGTTGCGGACCCGGATACCTTGCAAAGATGGCAGGCGTAGTCAGGTTGACACGTTTATCTGTACACTGTGCAGACAGGATCACAGCTACCAGCAGCTGAAATGGATTATCGTACAGCAGTTCTGTTTCTGCATCAGGCACATTCTGCTGGAAATACTCCAGTATTAACCGGTAACGTTCTTTTTTTGTCATGTTTACTACTAACACATACTGTGCCTTCGTGCCTTTGTGTGAGAATCTATTTGCACACAAAGGCACGAAGGCACGGTTTGTTTTTATTATTGGTGAAAGCTTTCGCCGATAAATTTCAATGCGTCGGTAATACCGGTACGCCAGTAGGTCCAGGTATGGGCGCCGTCACGTACGCGGTATTCATGCGGCACTCTTTTTTCGGTGAGGGCAATATGCAGCAGGCAATTGCCTTTCGTTAAAAAATCATCATCGCCGCAATCGATCCAGTAACGCACTTTTTTCAGTTCGTCTGCGGTTTTGGTTTCTACCAGTTTCAATACAGAATTATCATACCATGCTTTTGTTAAACGATCCCGTCCTTTCAGATCGCGGCCATAGAGTTGGGCAAAAGTTCTTGCCCAGCTGGCATCAGGGGTGTTAACGATCGCGTCATCATCTATCACGGCAGCACTCAATGGTGCGGCAGCGGCAAATAATTCAGCGTGTTTCAATGCATACATCAGGGTGCCGTATCCTCCCATCGAAAGTCCGGCCACTCCCCTGTATTTTTTTTCTGCTTTGATGCGCCAGGTCTTTTCAATAGACGGCATAAATTCCTTCACAAAAAAATCTTCGTATTTCTCTTTTCCATCATAGGAATTGATATACCAGGTAGAATCTGCATCCGGCATAACAATGATCATCGGTGGAATTGTTCCTTCGGCGATGGCCTTGTCTGCATACCGGTTGATCTCGCCAAACTGTAACCAGCCGGTATTGTCATCTGTATAACCATGCAGCAGGTACACCACAGGATAACTGCGGCTGGATGTTTCGTAATCGGCAGGCAGGTACACTGTGTAGTGTACATCCTTACCCATGATGGCACTTTTTACGGTTTTGGTTTCATATACTTTTCCGGTTGATTGGGCCTGTGAAAAGAACATGAACAGGCTGCACAAGAGCAGCAGAGAGAAGTTGCGGAAAGCAGTTTTCATATCTCCATTTTTAGTGAAGATAAATTTAGTTGAAAGAAGGGACACGAAAGCAGTAGCTGGAATAATTAGACAGAAATTTGCCTGCAAAGGCACAGAAACTACTTTGCAAAAACCCACAAAACAATTATTTCCCGTTGGCGTGCTGCAGGATGGCTTTGATGGACTGTTTGGACGGAGATTTGAGTTTGAGCTTGTCCAGCTGGCGTATAGTCCGGCGCAGCAGTTTCAGGCGGTCGTTCAGTTCCAGGTCTTCTTCCAGTGCAGCTTCTATGGCGGCACTGATTTTAGGTGAACAATCCCGATACAGGTACAGGATCAGATCCTCTTCTTTGAATTTTTTCATAACACAGGATAACACATCTTAAAATAAGAGGATACGGCGTGTATATAAAACGGGGAAGGGGAAATAATATTGTTGTGCGGGCGGCCAACGTTTTTGGCAGAAAATTATTTTTTGAGGTCGGCAGAATCTTCAATGATAAAAATATCCTCACCTTCCCGCTTCATCAGGTAGCGCTCGCGGGCAAATTTTTCAAGGGCGGCGGGGTTATGCTGCAGATCCTGCAACTGTTTGCGGGTTTTCTCGATCTCTTCTACATAGTAGCGTTTCTTGGCTTCCAGTTTGTTCAGCTCCGCCTGCCGCTCGCGCTGCTGAAAGTAATCGCGCTGGTCAAAGAATAACATCCACACAATAAAAAATACAGATGCTACCAGGTATTTATTGGTGAGTATGATAGCAATTTTTTTCATTGTTGGATGATGAGGTAATTGGTTACAGGAATAAAAATAGATAATTAGTGTTTCTGCTCAGCAATAAACTAATCAACAGGTGTGAAGAAGCGGCTGTGAGCTATGAGCCATGAGCTGCGAGTCAAAAAATTTGTTCGCAGCCCACAGCTAAAAGCTCGTAGCTTATTTGGAACCGAACTTGATCTTTCCTTTCGGATATACGCCGGTGCTTCCCAGCATTTCCTCGATACGGATCAGCTGGTTGTATTTGGCGATCCGGTCGGTACGTGATGCAGAACCGGTTTTGATCTGTCCGCAATTCAGTGCCACGGCCAGGTCGGCAATGGTGGTATCTTCTGTTTCACCGCTGCGGTGACTCATAATGGTATTGTACCCGTTATGCTGCGCCAGCGATACGGCATTAATGGTTTCAGTAAGTGTTCCGATCTGGTTCACTTTTACCAGCAGGCCATTGGCAATGCCTTTATCGATACCGGTC
>CALRQQ020000505.1:0-3106 GCA_943370345.1 Chitinophaga pinensis | reverse complement strand
ACCAAAGGCAATGCCGTATATCCGCAACATGCTGCTTTCTGTATGGAAACACAGCATTTTCCGGATGGTCCTAATCAGCCCTCATTCCCTAACACGATCCTGAAACCGGGAGAGAAATATAGTTCCGTTACCCGCTATCAGTTCTCAGTGAAATAATATACTGTGATGAAGTCAATCTCTCTTTTGTGTAGCCTGATTTTTTCTGTTGTTCTTTTCGGACAACAGAAAGATTATGCTATTCAGGCCGTGCCATTCACGCAGGTAAGTTTTACCGATCAGTTCTGGCTGCCCAGGATCCAGACCAACAGAACCGTTACCATCCCCGCTTCTTTTGAACGATGCGAAAGTACCGGCAGGGTAAAGAATTTTATTATGGCGGCACAGAAGCAGGGGAAATTCTGTACACGTTATCCCTTTGATGATACGGACATTTATAAAACCATTGAAGGTGCTTCGTTTTCGCTCGCTTTATATCCCGATCCTATACTGGAAGCCTATATCGATTCCCTGATCACCATCATCGGTAATGCACAGGAGCCGGATGGGTATCTCTATACCTCCCGCACGATCAATCCCGCCGTGGTTCATTCCTGGTCGGGCAAAGAACGATGGGAGAAAGAAAGAGAACTCAGTCACGAACTATACAATGCCGGTCATTTATACGAAGCAGCCGTGGCACATTTTATGGCCACCAAAAAAAGAAACCTACTCGATATTGCTGTAAAGAATGCGGACCTGGTATGCAGTGTATTTGGTCCGGGTAAAAGATCCGTAGCCCCTGGTCATGAAGTAGTAGAAATGGGCTTGGTAAAATTATACCGGGTAACCGCTAAAAAAGAATACCTCAGTACTGCTAAATTTTTTATTGAAGCGAGAGGACATTACACAGGTTATGACCCCAAGAGTAATGATCCCTGGAAAAATGGCGCTTACTGGCAGGATCATTTGCCGGTGGTACAACAGGAGGAAGCGATCGGCCATGCTGTTCGTGCGGGTTATCTCTATGCTGCCATGGCAGATGTTGCGGCCCTTACCGGCGACGATAGTTTGCTGCGGGCAGTTGATAAGATCTGGAACAACCTGGTAGAAAAGAAATTATATGTGCAGGGTGGAGCCGGGGCCATTGGTAACGGTGAGCGATATGGCAATAACTACGAACTGCCCAATGCCACAGCCTATAATGAAACCTGTGCCGCCATTGCCAATGTGTACTGGAACCATCGCATGTTTTTATTGCATGGCGATGCCAAATACATGGACCTGCTGGAAAAGATCCTCTACAATGGGTTACTCTCCGGTATCGGTCTTGATGGAAAATCTTTTTTCTACACGAATGCCATGCAGATCACCAACGGGTTTAAACATGCAGATATCGAATTAAGCCGCTCCGGCTGGTTTGAATGTTCCTGCTGTCCCACCAACCTCGTAAGACTGATCCCATCGATTCCTGGGTATGTATATGCACAAAAAGACGACAACGTTTTTGTAAATCTCTTTATTAACGGAACGGCAAAGTTCAGCGTGAACAAACAGCCCATACAGATTACCCAACAGAATCATTATCCCTGGGATGGCGATCTGGGTTTTACCATTCAGACAAATACCTCTAACGCATTTACTCTCCGGATCCGTATTCCCGGTTGGGCGCAACAGCAGGCCATGCCTTCTCAGTTATATTCGTTTGCTAACACAGCTGCTGCCACAGAGATCCCTATTAAAGTAAACGGGCAACCGATTGTGTATACCATTGAAAATGGGTACGCATTGATCAAACGCAGCTGGAAAAAAGGAGACCAGGTGAGCCTACAGTTGCCGATGGAGATCAGGAAAGTAAAAGCAGATACGAATCTGACAGATAATATCGGCAAACTGGCATTACAAAGAGGACCGATTGTGTATTGTGCCGAGTGGGCAGATAATAATGGAAAAGTAGCGAATCTTTTGTTACCTGAGAGTAGTTCTCTCACCGCAACATTCAAACCTGATCTGCTGCAGGGCGTTACGGTGTTGCAGGGAGAACTGCCGGCAGTGATTATAGAAAATGGGAACAGCATCTTTACCAGGAAACAACCTTTTACCGCTATTCCTTATTATAGCTGGGCCAATCGCGGACAGGGAGAAATGACGGTTTGGTTTCCATCAACCATAAAAGGCATTACCTTGATCAGCAAATAAACATTACAATCAGTAAACAGACCAATATGATTGACTTACAAAAGAAAGAACTCTGGTTCATAACGGGCAGCCAGCATTTGTATGGCGATGAAACCCTGCAGCAGGTGGCACAACATTCACAAACCATTGCGGCATCGTTGAACCAATCACCGCAGATCGCGGTAAGTGTGGTGTATAAGCCTACGGTTAAAACAGCGGATGAAATTCAGGCAGTTTGCATGGAAGCCAACGCAGCTGCAGATTGTATTGGTGTGATTGCCTGGATGCATACCTTTTCCCCGGCTAAAATGTGGATCGGCGGATTAAAGATCCTCAACAAACCCATGCTGCATTTTCATACACAGTTCAACCGCGATATTCCCTGGGCAACCATCGACATGGATTTCATGAACCTGAATCAATCCGCACATGGAGATCGTGAATTCGGATTTATCATGAGTCGTATGCGCCTTAACCGAAAAGTGGTGGTGGGTTATTGGGAAGATCCCGAATCATTGGGCAAGATCGATGCATGGGCCAGGGCCGCAGCTGCCTGGCATGACTGGCAGTCGGCAAGATTTGTACGCTTTGGCGATAATATGCGCAATGTAGCCGTAACCGAAGGAGATAAGGTAGAAGCCGAGATCAAATTTGGTTACAGTGTAAATACTTATGGCGTAGGAGATCTTGTGAAAGTAGTGAACGCAGTAACCGAACACCGCATAGATCTGTTGGTGGAAGAATATGAAGATAGTTATGTGCTGGTAGATAGTTTGCTGCGGGGAGGTTCCCAACATCAATCACTGCGTGAAGCGGCGAGGATTGAACTTGGACTGGAAACCTTTCTGCAGGAGGGAGGCTTCAAAGGCTTTACCGATACATTCGAAGACCTGCATGGCCTGGCACAGTTGCCCGGAATTGCTGCACAGCGTTTGATGAAGAAAGGATATGG
>CALRQQ020000504.1:0-3114 GCA_943370345.1 Chitinophaga pinensis | reverse complement strand
AGATTAAGTACCCTATTACTACTGGCCTCATTCTGGGGCAGTGAATCGTATTCCCAGGACTTTTCAAATAAAGGCAAGGAATTCTGGCTGGCTTACAGTTACCACGTGGGTATGAATACGGCCAACTCTTACCCGGTCATGACACTTTACCTGACTTCCGATGTCAACACCACCTATACAGTGGAGGTCTTTGGCGTCACTACATTATCATCGGGTACAATAAATGCCAACCAGGTGATACCTGTGGTGGTTCCGACTACTTATTTCATAAATGGAGATGGGACGTTTAACGGCCGGGCCATCAGGGTGACTTCTGTAAAACCGATCGTCGTTTATTCCTTTATAACCCGAAACCAGGCCAGTGCGGCAACCTTGTGTTTGCCTCTCAACGTATTGGGTAAGGAATATTATGCCACAAGTTTTACACAGAATTCAAATGAAAATAATGCGAATTCATTCATTACAATAGTTGGGGTTGAGGATAATACATCGGTGGATATTACTACAACAGCAAATACAGTTGGTGGCTGGCTGACAAATTCAACTCATCGGATCAACCTTAATAAGGGACAGGTATACCAGGTATTGGGAACTACATCCGGAACTAACGGAGTTGACCTTACGGGGTCACATATCCAATCGGTCGCGTCAGCAACAGGAGCCTGTAAACGAATCGCTGTATTTTCCGGCAGCGGGAAAGTCAGGATTTCCACACCTGGTTGTAACGGTTCTTCAGCAGATAATCTTTACCAGCAGCTTTATCCGGTAGGGGCCTGGGGCCGTAAATATGTAACTGCACCCAGTGTAAACAAGCCCAATAACTATTACCGGATCCAGCGGAGCTCACCTACAGCAAATGTTTACCTTAATGGTTCACTTATCCCGGCAGGTTCTTTCATCAATAATTATTTCGAAGTTTTTAATAGCACGCCTAATGTTATTGAATCCGATACCCTGATCTCCGTAGCTCAATATTTTACTTCGCAGGGATGCCCAAGCGGTTTTGGTGGTAATCCGACCCCATACGACCCGGATATGATCATCCTGAACCCGGTGGAGCAGAATATCAATAAAGTGACCCTGGTGAACTCCCCGCTTACAGTTAATAGTATTCACCAACATAATATTCATGCCGTTATAAGGAAGGGTGGAACTGCACAGTCTTCTTTTACCCTGGATGGCACACCAATCCCGGTAGCGAACTGGCTCAATCATCCGGCAGATCCCAATTTTGCATACCTGTATATGGCTAATGTGGCTCAAGGAAATCATACAATCTATTCAGATTCAGGTTTCAACGCAATTGCTTACGGATACGGGGATGCCGAAACCTACGGTTATTCTGCCGGTACGAATGTGAAGGATATTTATCAGTACATGTCAGTGCAGAACCAGCAGGCTACTGTGAATTTCCCCGCTACCTGTAAGAATACCCCTTTCTATTTTTCAATGACCTTCCCGTATCAGCCTACTTCGATCCAATGGGTTTTTGGTCCGGCACTGAATGCTTTGGGAATTGCAGATATAACAGTCCCCGCACCCACGCCAACTTCTACCACCGTAGTGAACGGGAAGACGTTGTATGTATATAAGTTACCTAATCCATATACCATTTCAACAGTGGGTACTTATCCCGTAAAAGTGATTGCTACCAATCCTACCGCAGATGGCTGCGGCGGTGTACAGGAAATTGATTTTGACCTTCAGGTCTTCAATCAGCCGGTAGCAGATTTCAATTTTACGACCGATGGATGTGTCACCAATCCCGTCTTATTTACGGATAATTCCACTACCGATTTCCGTCCGATCACCGCCCGTCACTGGAATTTCGGTGATGCCACTACCGCTGCAAATAATAACCCGAGTCATACCTACGCAGGACCGGGTACCTATACCGTAAAATATGCGATCATTACAGATATCGGCTGTCTGAGCGATACGGTATCAAAACTGGTGACCATCAATAACCCGCCAGTGGCCCAGTTCAGCATTTCTGCCCCGAACTGTCCGGATCAGGATATCACTTTTACGGATCAGTCCACATCCTCTGCCGGTGGTGCCCTGACCCAATGGACCTGGAATTTCGGAGATGGTTCACCCGTAGTGATCCGGAACAGCAGCACCAACGAAACACACCGGTTTGCAACAGCCGGTACTTATAATGTTACCCTTAAAGTGGTAACGAACTCGGGTTGTCAGAGCCTGTTATTCTCCATGGCGGTTACCATAAATCCCAATCCGGTAGCTGACTTTAATCTGCCAGTGGCTTGTTTACCCGCAGGTGCCGCTCAGTTCAACGACCTTTCTTCCGTTACCGGTGGTACCATTACCGGGTGGAATTGGAACTTTGGGGATGCCGGTACATCCAATGTGCAGAATCCGCTCCATAACTATACAGTACCCGGACCTTTTACCGTAAGCCTGACCGCTACTTCCAATAAAGGATGTACAAATACAAAAACACAACAGCTGACTACGGTTTATGCAGAACCCGTTGCAGCCTTCAATTCTTTACCCGAAGTATGTATCGGCAGCCTGATCGGATTCTCTGACGCCAGTACCGCTGCCGGAAGTTCTGTAAACGGATGGACCTGGGATTTTGGTGATGGCAGTCCGCTTTCCAATCTTCAGAACCCAACACATACGTACACCACGGCCGGAACTTATACCGTGTCTTTGCGGGTAAGCACACTTGCCGGATGTCAGACCGTGAATAATGTGGCAACCCGTACTGTAGTGGTGAAACCTTTACCAACGGCTTCAATTGCCGGAAATACCACCGTCTGTCTGAATGCACCTTCCCCCTTTATTACTTTTACCGGTGCCAGCGGCAATGCCCCCTTCCATTTCAGTTTCTCCCTGAATGGCGGACCTACCCAGGTGGCCGTTGCCAATACCGGCAACAGCGTTACAGTGCCAGTGCCCACTACCACTGCCGGTACATTCACTTACACCTTACAATCTGTACAGGAAACAGCCACTACGGGTTGTGCGCAGTCTCAAAACGGAACTGTTTCCGTGATCGTGAAGCCCCTGCCTGTTGCCTCATTCAGCAGTGGCAATGTAGCCGTCTGCCGTAATGCACCAATGCCCCAGATCACATTCACCGCTGCA
>CALRQQ020000503.1:0-3124 GCA_943370345.1 Chitinophaga pinensis | reverse complement strand
CTGACCCGGGTAACAGCTGCTACGTTCACGCAACCTGCAAAAAGACCCCCCAAAACAGGATTTGATATTTCAAAGGCACGTACCGGACTTGGCTATGCACCGGTTTCTTTTGAAGAGGGATTGGCACGAACTTTTCCTCGTGCCGGAATTAATGATGAGCGAATTGTGGATCAATGAGGCAGGCTGAATTTCTTTTCACCCGCAAGGACGGCAATGGCTAAGTGATTTTCGGCCGGTGGAACCGGGCAGTTATATACATTGCTGATATAGGCACAATACGGATTATAGGCCTTGTTGAAATCAATATAAAAGGGTCCATTCTCCAGGTCGCTGGTAAGGATATCAATATAGCGGCCGTTCTCGTAAGTCTGCCCCCCATTGCTGATATCAGTGAACGGGATGAACAGATAATCTTTGTATGCTTCGGATTGCATCAATTGCCGGGACTGGTAGACTGTTAGCTTCAACGGGGTTCCCTTGATCGTAAAATATAAATAGGCGTATACCCGGAAGGTCTTCTTTATTTTACCGGAGGTCTCCATCGCAAACCAGGGTGCCTCATAAATACGTTCCACCCTGGTCATTTTGTAATAGCCTGTATCAATGGGAAAAAACTGCAATCCGGCCCTGTCATTTTCTTTGATCACTCCATGAGTACGGATATACTGATCCCTGAATGCGGTCATGGAATCGAGGTAATGTGGCGGTTGGGCCGTCAGTGAAATGCAGGCAAATAGTCCGATCAGCAACAGCAGTTTTTTCATAGGGCAAATTAATTCATCATCAGGATGTTCACACTCCGTTGCAGGATATTAAAGGCTATTTCAGCCATCAGGTTCTCTTTGTCAAGGGTCGGGTTCACTTCCGCGATCTCAAAACAGCAGATCTTCCGGTTTTGCATGAATTTACTGATCAGGTCTTCAGCTTCCCGCTCGCGCAAGCCATTACCTACGGGGGTGCCTGTGCCTTTGGAGATAGATGAATCAAGACTGTCCACATCAAAGGAAACATATATATCCGTGCAGTCGGAGAGGTAACGGATCACGGAGCGGACCACATTCTCCGCCCCTTTATTGCGAACTTCCTTGGTGGTGATCACTTTCATCCCGTGTTTTTCGATCAGGTGGCGCTCTTCTTTTTCAAAATCACGGAGCGAGATGAACACTACATCTTCAGGGTGCACTTTGGGACTGATCTTGCCGATGCTTTTCAGGAACTTCCACTGCCGGGTGGTTTCTTCATCCAGTTCGTGTACAGCACAATCTTCATTGTCTTCATTGATCGATGCGGCCATGGGCATCCCATGCATATTGCCGGAAGGTGTTGTATAGGGCGTATGCAGATCCGCATGTGCATCGATCCAGATCACCCCGAGTTTGCTCTTGGGTTTGGCCATCTTGATCCCGGCGATCACGGCACCCGCCGTACTATGGTCTCCGCTGAGCACCACCGGGAAGAAATTGTTTTTTATCGTCTCACTGACCGATTTGCTCACCCGTTCATAGATGGAACTGACCCCCTTGATCCGTTTGGCATAGGGGGATTCGATCGGTTCATATAACAACTTATTCTCAGTCTGGATTTTCTCAGACGGAAAATGAATAAAGAAATTACTCATAAAGTCCAGGGCAGCGATCTTGATCGCTTCAATGCCCAGACTGGCACCCCGGGTGCCGGCTCCTATTTCAGAAGGGACTTCAATCAGTTTAATATTTTTCATTCTGGCCTGTGTTGGATAAGCGTTGACGGTTCAACGGCATGGAAAATGGGTTACTGTAAAAAAAGGGAGACCCGTTAATCAGGGATGTAAAAATTGGCCGGCAGGGATTGCTCCGCAAAGGTGATAACCGGTCGCTGTATGGAAAAGCATGGTTTCATAGACAGCTGTAAAGATAGCTAATCTTTGACCAAAATCAAATAACACTCGTTAGTATATTTTAATCTGATATTATCTAAATAATTGAATATCAAGTTATTGATGTGCCGCCAGGATTGGTATATGGCTGTGATAGGCCAGTTTCTTTGTATGAGAGCTTCGGAAAAGAGAGGATGAATTACTCGGGTGTTTGGGCACGGTGACGAGAATATCGATCTCTTTGTCTTTTACGAATTCATCCAGGGCTTCATAGAAATCATCGTGGGTGATGAAAAAGAATTCCTTTTTGAAGGCATTGAACATCTGATCGACCTTTTCCTTTTCCTCCTGAAGGGCGGGTGGCAGACTGGTAATGGCATTCTTGCTAACGTGCACGATATGCAGTGTTGGATTGAGCAAACGTAACACCGATCCGATCAGCTGGGAGGGGGTACTGAGTTCCACCTGCTGGTAATCGGTGGCAAAAGCAACTTTGGTGGCTCCTTTATATACGGCATCCGGCGGTATGATCATTACCGGATATAGGTTCTTGTCAATCAGTTTAAGCGTATTGCTGCCAAACATCACTTGCCGGATCGCTGATTTACCGGTTATGCCCATCAGCACCATCGTGGCACGGATCGTATGGGCCAGTCTGGAAATATTCTCGATCAGATCACCCCCCATTTCATGTTCACATTCCACCAGCCGTACCCCGCTTTTATTAAATTCTTTTTTCAGGCTTTCCAGATAAAAAAGGGAAATATCCAGATCGTTCTCACTTTCATAATTATGATAAAGTACTGCGGTGGCTTCTTCATTCCAGGCCAGCATCTTTGCAGCATAGCGGGCTGCATTCAGGGATGTTTCAGAAAAATCTACAGGGATAATGATACGGTGCATGGTTGGTTTGTTTCAGGTACTTAAAAATAAGGAAATTTGAATTGGGGAATGGCCCTTCCTTTCTTACCCATTATTTCTCATTTGTTATTACTAATTTTCCCGGATGAATGCTCCTGTTATCAGAGCGGCTGAAATATCCGATATTCCGCAGATCCAGCGGGTCAGGAATGCCGTAAAAGAAAACACATTGTCGGATCCCTCACTTGTGCCGGATGCGGATGTAGCCGACTATATTTCCCGCAGGGGCAGGGGATGGGTATCCCTGGAGGGGGACATTATTACCGGTTTTTCGATCGTCAGCGTGTTGGACCATAACGTATGGGCGTTGTTTATGGAGCCCGGCTATGATAAAGGAGGCACCGGACG
>CALRQQ020000502.1:0-3128 GCA_943370345.1 Chitinophaga pinensis | reverse complement strand
GGTTTTATCGGAGAAAATCGGACCGCTGGTGATGAGGAAGTTGGCCAGTTTGCCTGTTTCGAGACTTCCTACTTTATCATACACACCCAATAAGGTAGCGGGTGCTTTTGTAAGCGCTTCCATGGCTTTGGCTTCTGACAGGCCCATTTCAATGGCTTTGCGCAGGTTGGTCATAAATTGTTTGGGATCGCGCAGATCGGCAGCGGTTAAACAGAAAGGAATATTCGCTTTTTCAAAAGCGGCCGGGTTGGTGGGAGCCAGTTCCCAGTGTTTCATATCACCCAAAGACACCGAACGGGCATCGTTAGGATCTTCTACATCCATCGCCTGCGGGAAATTGAGCGATAATATATAGGTAGCTTTTGTGGCAGCAATATCTTTGATACGCTGGTATTCGTTACCGCCACCCTTGATGATATATTGTGCACCAAATTCTTTGGCGATCCTGTCAGCGCGCAGATCGTTCCATTTATCTTCTGCTTCAAAGATCTGAGGAAGCGATTGGTTATTATTCCATGCCTGCAGTGAAAAGTTTACACCTTCTTTAGCAGGTTTGTTTTTATACCACTGTGCATCGAGGTAACTCTGGCGTAGCAAAGCAATACTTCCCATCACACTGGAAGGATAACTCTGTGTAGATGTTCCTTTGTTAAAAGAATAATGGGCCGATGCTTTTTCTTTCAGCATCACCAGGTTTTCATTCTGGTTGGCCAGGGTAACCACGGTTCCGGTTCCGCGGGCGATCCCGTCTTTCACGTGGGTAAGTACAGTGCCGAAACCTACTTCACGCAGTGTGCGGGCTTTGGCATCGTCTACCGCAAAAACACGTGATGCATCTGTTTCGGGTTTGATGGCCTGGTTCCAGCCATAAGCTCCCTTGGTGTTGGAAGAGATCTGGGCGGGTGCATTAAAATTGAAACCACCGGCAGCCCTTGCTGGTGCTGTAATACCATAATCACTATAGATATCTACAAAAGAAGGATAGATGTATTTGTCCTTACAATCTATCACCACCGCGTCTTTTGGGATGACAATACCCGATGTTCCTACGGAAACAATTTTCCCGTCGCGGATTACCATCGTGGCAATTTTTAATGTGTTTTGTGCATTGGTAACAATGGTGGCATTCGTGAATGCATAACAGCCTTCGCGTTTGTCTGCCACCCCATTCACCGGGAAGGTTTCCTGGGCTTGCAGCATAGTAGCAAACAAGAGCCCGGAAAGCAGGAGCTTGAATTTTCTCATAATAGTTGGTTGGTTTTGGAAGAGTTCTAAAACTACTGAAAACGATGTATTGTAAAAACCATTCGTCATAAATTCGGTAAAGGCGCTTTAGTGTCGGTGAGGCGGCTATTTGCTAAAGCTTCCTGCATCTACGTCTTTGATGAATTTGATCAAACCCGGGAAATACGTAGGCTGATCATCCCACATACTGCCATGGCTTCCATTCGGACAGATCAGGCTTCTTCCCTGTTGCACCTGTGTAGCCATCCATTTCATGTGTTCCGGATCCATGGTATCATGTTTTCCGCCGATGGTAAGGGTGGGCACTTTTATTTTGGGAAGGTCTTTGCTGCGGTCCCAGTTGGCCAGTCTTCCGGATATGCCAAACTCTGAAGGTCCCTGCATCATCGTATAAATTTCTCCGTTCATGTGAGGGAAAGCCCGTTGTACCGCATTGGGCCAGGGTTTTACCCGACAGAGATGGTCTTCGTAAAAGCCAGTCAGTAGTTCCATATACTTGGGATCTGTATAGGCACCCCTCGCTTCCATGGTGCGCACACTATCTACCACGGCCGGGTCCATCTGTTTGGCAAGGACATCTTTGGCGTATTTGCCGTACTCCGGACAGCTACTCATCATATTACTGATAATAAGTCCTTTAATATTATCCTGGTATTTCAGAGCATACTCGGTGGCGAGGATGCCGCCCCAGCTATGACCCAGCAGGTAAAAATTGTCTTTTTTCATGCCCAGCGCTTTTCGCACCTGCTCTACTTCTTCTACAAAACGTTCGGTGGTCCAGAGGCTGCTGTCTTTGGGCTGGTCACTGAAATAGGAACCCAGCTGATCGTATTCATAAAACTCGATCCCTTCCTGTGGTAAAAAGCTTTCAAATGATTCGAAGAATTCGTGTGTGCCACCGGGGCCACCATGTAATAACAGTACTTTGATCTTTGGATTGTTGCCGAAACGTTTGGTCCACACATTGAATTTTCCAACGGGGGTTTCGATAGGGATGAGTTTTACACCACCGGTCTGTATGCCTGTGTCAACGATGGCGTGGTAATCTTTTACAGATAAGGAGTTGCTGTCTGTTTGTTTGCAGGCAGACAATAGAAGTATCAGCCCAAGCAGGGAGAGCATAGGTTTCATAGCAGAATAGTTTATGAAACCTAAGTTATCCAATAATTTTTTAACGACCCATATAAACCATCAGGATCTGTACATCGCTCGGGTTTACCCCACTGATGCGGCTGGCCTGACCAAGCGTAGCGGGTTTGATCTTTTTGAATTTCTGTAAAGCTTCGTTGGAGAGAGCATTTACTTTATCATAATCAAAAGCGGCAGGAATGGCCATGTTTTCGAGCTGACTCATCCTGTCCACGATTTCCTGCTCTTTTTCTATATAGCGTTCGTACTTGATCTGGATCTCTGCCTGTTCGAGCGAGTCAACTGTATAGGCCGCCATCGCTGTTTGCAAAGCAGGAACTGCTTTCATCAGGGAGGGAAGATCTACATTTGGGCGCAACAACAGTTTGGCAATTTTTTGTTTTTCCGTTACCGGAGCCGATCCAATAGAGGCAAAATAAGGATTCACCTGTTCTGCCTCTGCACTGGTTTCCAGCAAAGTTTTTTTAATCGAGCCTACCTCATCCTGTTTCTTTTTTACCGCAGTCATTCTTTCTTCTGATGCGAGGCCGAGGCGGTGGCTGATCTCTGTTAAACGCAGATCGGCATTGTCCTGGCGCAGCAGTGTTCTGAATTCGGCCCGGCTCGTAAACATGCGATAGGGCTCTTCGGTTCCTTTACTGATCAGGTCGTCGATCAATACGCCAATATAGGCTTCGCTTCTTTTCAGAATTAAAGGCGCTTCTCCTTTGGCATTCTGGTGCGCATTAATTCCT
>CALRQQ020000501.1:0-3138 GCA_943370345.1 Chitinophaga pinensis | reverse complement strand
TCTCATTGCGCAAACGATTCAGCATCCGCCAGGCCATTACCTGTACAGGTACAACTTCACTCCACATACTGGTGGTCAGGCATTGCCAATGCGTACTGTCCAGCTCTTCCCTTTTTTCAATCTGTGCCAGACATTTCGGACATATCAATACCGCATCTTCCATATTGCCCGTAGCCGGCGGCACTTCATATACTTTCAATTGTCCGGTGGCCGCACATAATTCACACTGATTGCCGCTCCGTTTAGCCAGTAATTCGTCTTGTCGCATGTGGTGGTTATTATTGGCCGCGAATGTAGCGAAAATAGACGGGTTTAGGGATGATCGCTGATACAACCACCCAATATGAAGTCAAAATTTAAAAGTAAAAAATCTAAAGGAGTTGGTGACAACCAAGCAACCAAGATATGTCAAGAAGGGGCTGTCCCTATCTGGCCCCTAGCTTATCGCCCTGGCTATCCCTAACGGATTCCCTTCTTTCAACTCCTCCGGCAGTAGTTCATCGGGCCAGCTCTGGAATGAAAGCGGACGGGCAAACCGTTTGATCGCATCGGCACCCACGGAACCGAACCGGGAATCGGTAGAAGCCGGGAATGGTCCGCCATGTTGCATACTTAAGCAGACTTCCACCCCGGTGGGAACCCCATTCATTACAAAACGGCCACAGATGTTTTTTACGGCTTCCACCAAGTCCGGATGATTGTTCATATCCGATGTAGTAGCCATCAGCGTGGCTGTGAGCTGGCCTTCGAGGTGTAGTGCCACTTCCAGCATCTCTGCTGCATCGGCACAACGCACAACTAATGAATAAGGACCAAATACTTCTTTATGTAAAAGCGGATTCGCCAGAAAGGTTTTGCCATCCACCGTAGCCACTGTGGGCAAACCGGAACAACGGTCTTCGCCTGATTGTCCGGACTCGGCCACGAGGTGCACGTTTTCCTGCATCAGAGCTTCTTCCCGTTTATTGGCAAAATTGTCGGCTATTCCCTGGTGCAGCATCACACCGGGCATGGTCTGCTGAATTGCTTTCCCCAGATCATGGATGAATTGCTGCAGATCCGTTCCTTCAATGCCGATGATAAGTCCGGGATTGGTGCAGAATTGTCCGACACCCAGTGTGATCGATCCGGCATATTGGGTGGCTATTTCGCCTGCAGCGCCGGATAATTTCTCCGGCATCAAAAATACCGGATTCACACTACCCATTTCTGCAAATACCGGAATGGGCTCGGGCCGCTGATTGGCCCAATCAAATAATTGCTTTCCGCCGGCATAAGAACCGGTAAAGCCAACCGCTTTACAATATGTATGTGTGACCAGCGCTTTTCCTACTTCAAACGACATGCCTGTTACATGAGCAAAAACACCGGCAGGCATTCCGGTTTTTTCAGCGGCACGGAAAATAGCCTGTGCTGCGAGATAAGAAGTCTGCGGGTGGGCCGGATGTGCTTTTACAATGACAGGACATCCCGCTGCAAAGGCAGTTGCGGTATCACCGCCCGCCGTAGAATATGCAAAGGGAAAATTGCTGGCGCCAAATACCACTACAGGACCAACCGGCACCAGCATTTTGCGGATATCCGGTTTTGGCGGTGTTTTACCAGGATTGGCATGATCAATACGTGCTTCGAGCCAGTCGCCTTTTTCGCAGGCATCCGCATAACTTTCGAGCTGATAGATCGTCCGTCCCCTTTCGCCTCTTAAACGGGCTTCGGGCAGATTGGTTTCCCGCATTGCCGTTTGAATAAGTTCATCACCCGCGGCTTCCAGCTCATTCGCAATGGCACGCATAAATGCGGCCCGTTGCTTCAGCGACATTTTACGGTACACATGAAAAGCTTTCCAGGCGGCGGTCATCACATCGTTGATCTGTTGTATAGTTGCGTCAGTATTCATGAGTCATTAGTAGAAAGCGAGAGGCGAGAAACCAGAAGCAAGAAGGGCACAGCCCCCTCAGGTATGCTTCGTAATTACCGGCGATCTTCCACTTCGGGTTTTTTACGTTTTAATTTTTACTTTTTACTTATAGAGCCGGTCGGGTGGCGATCCCCTGCTTTATGATCCCCAGCACCCGCTCCCTCTCCTCTCCTTCCAATACAAGTCTGGGCGCCCGCACATATTCATTACTGATCCCGGTTTGGGTGGCGGCCAGTTTAATATACTGTACCAGTTTGGGATGGATATCAAGTTCGAGCAAGGGCATGAACCAACGGTAGATCACGGCAGCTTCAGCGATCTTTCCGGCTTTTACCAAATTATAGATCGCCATGGTCTCTTTGGGGAATGCGCAAACCAGTCCGGCCACCAATCCATCTGCTTCGAGACAAAGTTCTTCCATCGCCAGTGTATCCACCCCGCAAAGAATTTTAAACCGGTCGCCGAAACGGTTCTTCATCCGGATAAGGTTGGTCACATCCCTTGAACTTTCTTTAAGGGCGGTGATATTTTCACATTCCACCAGCTGATCAAATAAGGCCGGATGCGCATCGATCTTATAATCCACCGGATTATTATAGATCATGATCGGCAAACGGGTGGAACGAGCCACGGTTTTAAAGTAGGTCACGGTTTCCCGGTCATCAGATTTATACCGCATGGGAGGCAACAACATCAATCCATCCGCACCCCATTTTTCCGCATTGGCGGCCTGTTCGATCGCATCCCGGGTTGTGCTTTCTGCAATATTCAGGATCACCGGGATCTTTCCTTTTACATAATCCAGTGCATATTTAACGAGTTGCTCTTTTTCCGCTACAGTGATCGTACTGGCTTCTCCTAAAGAACCTCCAATAATAATACCCTGTATCCCGGCATCCAGCTGGGCTTGCAGGTTTTTACCAAACATCGGAAGATCAATTTCGTCATTTGCCGTAAACGGAGTCAGTAGTGCGGGAAAAACGCCTTTCCATTCAAATTGCATATTGTTGTTTTTATCAGCTAAAGATAAGACTTTCGGTTTTTTTAACTTCCCTGATCCGGTGGGCAACCGATTGCGTCAGATATCACATGCACATTCAGGGCTGTACTAATAATATCAGGCTTGCTCTCCCTTCGTCTTTACCCATTGGTAAATAGCGGCCTGCGCCTGAAGATCAGGTTCAACAGTTATGGGCCGGACATTGGTGAGTTGTGCAGTA
>CALRQQ020000500.1:0-3141 GCA_943370345.1 Chitinophaga pinensis | reverse complement strand
CTGCCAACGGACTATCCCTCCAAAATATACAGATCATGGCACGAAAAGGAAACAACCTGGTGGAATTCAACACAATTCATCTGAAACCAGGGACCTATCTGCTTACTGTAGTAAATAACGATGGTACAATTCGTTTATCACAAAAAACGATCAAACAATAATCAACGGTTTACTTTCCATAATTCGATTTTTACCGCGGGACATCCTGCGGTTTTTATTTTGGAAAAAACCGATGTAGTCCCTGTTTTTATCCTGAAGCAGGATTGATAAATCTTTCTTACTTTACAGTCCCGGACAATTTATAAACCCGGCATATTTAAAATGAAGCCCATAAAATTTATACCTGTAGTAATGGCCATCACTCTTTTTTCAGCTTGTGGAAGTGAGGATGAAAATGCCACACCTGAAGTGCCTGCCTCCTCTACAGCCAACCCTTCTGTAACCACACCTGCACCGGCTACAGGGGTAGCTCCAACCGCTCCGGCAAATACCAACATCGCATTGAATCCTGCACACGGTCAGCCCGGACATCGATGTGACATAGCCGTTGGAGCGCCACTCAACAGCCCCCCGGGAAAATCTGCTCCGGCTCCTTCAGCACCGGCTCAGGTAACTCCGGCCCCCGCAGGACCGGCAACTGACCTGACACCCAGCAAGGGCGTACTTAATACCGGGGGTAGTGCGAACGGATTGAACCCAGCCCATGGTCAACCCGGACATCGCTGCGATATTGCCGTTGGTGCCCCTTTGAACAGTAAACCTTTAAACCAATAGTCATATGCCTCGTCCGGAACTCAGCCGTGTACCCGTGTTTTACCACAAGTATATAGCACAGGTGGAAGGCGATGATCTCCATGAGATTCTTCGCAAACAGGGGATCACCCTCGCTGCTTTCCTGGATGAATTACCGGCAGATAAAAGGGATTATGCCTATGGTCCGGGCAAATGGTCCATCCGGGAAGTACTCCAGCATATCATGGATGCAGAACGGGTATTCGCTTACCGGGCCCTTTGTATAGCCCGGGGAGAACAACAATCGCTGCCAGGCTTTGATGAAAATATGTATGCGGAGCAGGCTCAATGTTCCGGCCGTGAGTGGTCTGCCATGACAGAAGAATTCAGGACCGTCCGGCGTTCTTCTGAGTTGCTCTTTGCTTCATTCAATGAAAAGCAACTGGACGCAACCGGTACAGCAAATAATTGGCCCGTATATGTTCTTGGAATCGGATACATGACAGCCGGCCATGCCCAGCATCACCTGAATATCCTGAAAGAACGTTACCTGTAAAACAGGAATAAAAAACGGGTGTATCTGATTTTCCTTTCCGGATAAATAAGATACACCCGTTGCATATTCTTAAATATTATTAAAACGCTTTCTTCACCGGCTCTTCCGTTTTACCTTTCACCAGGTTCTGTTGACTGATAATGTCATTCATCACTTTCACCGCCTGATCCAGGTAAATATCTTTCTGCAGGCTCTTGATCCATAACTGGAACCGTTCCTGCTTGGTCTTATCCTCTGCCCAACGATTCTCTTCAGCCGGTAATGCGCCCACATCCAGCTGCCCTTTTAATTTCAGCAATGACTCCAGCTGCTTTACACTGGCTTTTATTTTATCCTGTTCCTTCCGGTATTTCAGAAGCTGCAAGGAATATTTCTTTTCACTTTGCTTCGACAACCAATCCGTGGTTTCAGCGATCAGGCGGAAGGTCGGATCGCCTTCGAGCCGTTGCTTACTGAGCTGTTTGATCACTTCCAGATCATATCCGGGTTTCCAGTTGTTATACCCCGCCTTACTGATCTCATCCCAGGGTAATGCATCTTCACTGTCTTTCTCCCGCACTTTGAGGTACTCCAGGTTATCCGGTAATACGATATCAGAACTAACCCCCTTCAACTGTGTGGATCCGCCATTGATACGGTAAAATTTCTGCAATGTCAGTTTCACTGTACCCAGATCTGAGTTGGACATGGAATATCCATTCTCCGGATCCAGACCGATATTCCGCTGCACCGTTCCTTTACCATAGGTGGACGTACTGCCGATCACCACCCCGCGGTTATAGTCCTGGATCGCGGCGGCAAAGATCTCAGAGGCGGACGCACTGAATTCATTCACCATAACGGCCAGTGGTCCGGTGTAAAGTACAGTGCGGTCTTTATCCTTAAGCACACTGGGTTTATTATCGCGGTCTTTCACCTGTACAATAGGACCATCTTCAATAAAGAGTCCGGCCATTTGTACCACATCATAAAGTGACCCTCCCCCATTGTTACGGAGGTCAATCACTATCCCATCCACTTTTTCTTCTTTCAGCTTGATCACTTCCTTCTCCACATCTTTATAACTACGGGCACCATTGGGGTCTTCAAAATTGGCGTAAAACTCCGGGAGGTAGATGTAACCGATCTTTGCAGTGCCTTCCTTTACCACTGCACTGCGGGCAAAGGTTTCGTCCTGTACGATCTTATCGCGGATCAATGAAACAGTCTTCAGCGAACCATCCATTCTTTTTACAGTCAGCCGTACTTCAGTTCCTTTCTTACCACGGATCACTTTCACGGCATCGGTAACCAGATAACCGGTCAGATCAACCGGCTCTTCTTTTCCCTGGGCCACTTTTTGTATGATATCTCCTACCTGGAGTTCTCCGGATTTATACGCCGGACTGCCCGTCAGGATACTGCTGATCTTGATATTTCCATCATCATATTGTAAAGAAGCTCCGATCCCGAAGAAGCTACCACTCATTTCCTCATCAAAATACCGCTTGTCCACCGGAGGAAAGAACTCCGTATGCGGGTCCATCGTGGTGGTGATGTTATTGACATAGAGATTGAATTTATCATCATCATTAAACTTGAAACGATACCGTTCAAACGTCCGGTCCATGATCCGTTTTACACGGTCACGGGCTTCTTTCTCGAGTTCCTCATCAGATTTCACGACAAATCCTTCCTTGCCTTTGTTCTTCTCCCGGATATCCAGCAGATCCGCATACCGCTCAAGGGTCATAAATTTCAGCTTGGTCCTCCAGCGTTCTTTCTGAGCAGCCGCATTGCTGGTGAACTCCAGTTTATCGGCATCCAGCATCACTTCTTCGTCCGCGGTAAAGTCAAAAGGTTTGGCCAGCAGA
>CALRQQ020000499.1:0-3148 GCA_943370345.1 Chitinophaga pinensis | reverse complement strand
ATTCCACCAAGACGATTGATTATGCTATTGACAGTCTTTGGGAAGAAGGCGGAAAGACCAAAGTACGGCTGAGCCGGATTGGTTTAATGCCCATGCCCATTGATCTGCAGCTTAGTTTTAAGGATGGCAGTAAAGAATTGCATTATGTTCCGCTCAACCTCATGTATGGCAATAAACCGGTAGAAGATACTGTTGTACCACGGGTGGTTTATGCTCCCTGGAAATGGACCCACAGCACTTATGTGATTGAAACCAGCCGCCGGCTGACCGATATCACAACGGTAGAGATAGACCCATCCCTGCGGTTGGCCGATCTGGACCGAAAGAACAATAAGCTGGAACTGAAGTGGTAATATTATTCAATGCCTTTTCATAAAAGTAAAGCCCCTGCTGAAAAGCAGGGGCTTTGTCAATGGTTTGAATCAAGGCCCTTTATCGGGTAATAGGATAAGTCTAAGGTTAAGGGTTCTTGTAATGCTTTTTACTTAGTCAAATGTAGGCTGACTCCGGATACCCGCAAATACCACTTTTGTGGTATTTTTTACCATTTTTTTCAAAACACCCTGCAAAAACCCGCAAATTTTATCTTCCGTAGAATTTATTGACAGCAGCGACCCGGTTGGTCACGTGTAATTTTTCGTAAATGTGGTACACATGCTTGCGCACCGTTTCAGGACTGAGGAAGGTCTGGGAGGCAATTTCTTTATACATGAGTCCCTTGGAAAGCAGTTCAAGTATTTCCATTTCCCGGGTGGTGAGTACATTCAGCTTTTCTGAATCTGAAAAACTGTGCTGGCTTTGCTGTTGCTGAAAGGCGGCCACTACTTTCCGGGCAATCTGGCTGCTCATGGGAGCCCCTCCTTCATACAGTTCACGGATCGCTTCCAGCATTCTGCCGGGAGGTGTTTTTTTCAGGATATAGCCACTGGCTCCGGCACTCAGGGCTTCAAATATTTTCTCATCTTCTTCATACACGGTACAGATCATGAAATTAGTGTCGGGAATACGGGGTTTCAATGCTCTCACCACATCAATACCGCTTTCTTGCGTTCCCAGGTTGATATCCATCAGCACCACATCCGGACGGATAATGGGGATCCGGTCCACGGCTTCTTCGGCCGAACTGGCGGTGCCAATACAGCGGTAGCCTTCCGACATGGATACGATCTCTTCGAGGGCATTCCTGAGCTCTTTATTATCATCCACAATAAATACAGTGATCTGCCTCATTCTTTAAAGTTCCGTAATTAATCAATAGAGAACAATACCACAAAGTGGTATATTTTACCGGGGTACATAGAGCAGGTATTTTTCCACGAAGAAAGCTTCCGGAAACAAGTCTTTTATTTCTATCATATGTGGGCGGGTGCCACTTTCCTGGATCTCTTTGGCCAGGTCCCCGCCTTTGAGACAGATCAGTCCGGGTTTATGTTCCGCATCAGGAAAACGGTTTTTGGTCCGGAGTAAAGGACGGGCCCAGGTCCAGAGTTCTTTCAGCGGGGCAACGGCCCTTGAAACAGCAAAATCAAATTGCTGGTTCTTTATTTCTTCGGCCCGGGTATGCCGGGTATTGATATTGGTCAGTCCGATCCCTTCGGCCACGGCATCCACCACTTTCAGTTTTTTGGCAATACTGTCGGCCAGCAGAAATTTCACGTCCGGGAAAAAAATCGCCAGCGGGATACCGGGGAATCCGCCCCCTGTGCCGATATCAATGATCTCCATCCCCGGCAGGAATTCAAATGATGCGGCGATGCTGAGGGAATGCAGCACATGCTTTTCGTACAGGCTGTCGATATCTTTCCGGGAGATCACATTGATCTTTTCATTCCACTCTTTATACAGGCCTTCCAGCTTCTCCCATTGCTCCTGTTGGTGCGGGGTGAATTCCGTAAAATACTTGTAAAGGATGTCCGTGTGTTGCATATTCAGTCAGGTCAGTTCCAGCTTCTCCGGGGTCTTCTCCATAAAGCCGGTGCAAAGATGAGATAATAAAAGAACATCCACATGTCCAGGAAGATGAACCAGGGCCAGAGATCCCCTTCGCCCATTTTTTTCATGGATTTATACAGCACAATTCCCTGAAGGATCAACCGTACCCCGAATACCGGCAGCACAAATCGCCAGTCGAAAAAGATGGCCGCCGCGGCAAAGGCCGGGTAATACAGGAACTGTGAACCGAAATAAAGACCGAGCAGGAATTTATGTTTGGGCTTATAGAATTTAGCGGTGGTATAATGCCTGGACTTCTGTTTCAGCCATCCGCTCCAGGTGGTCTTGGGGATGGACCGGGTGATGGCTTCCGGGTCGATCACCACTGCGGTGTTTTCCCTGGTAGCTACCCGGTTGATGAAAAGATCATCGTCGCCGCTGGGAATATGATTGATGGACGAAAATCCTTTATTGCGCAGGAACAGATCCTTTTTATAGGAGAGATTTCGCCCTACGCCCATATAAGGAATACCGGATAAAGCATAGGAAAGGTATTGTAAGGCCGTATGAAACGTTTCAAACCGGATCAGTTTATTCAATAATCCTTTGCGCCGGTGATAGGCCCCATACCCGAGTACGATCTCAATACCATCGGTATAGGCTTCCTGCATTTTTTGTATCCAGTTTTCACTGGCAGGTACACAATCCGCATCGGTGAGCAGTAACACTTCGTATTTCGCTTCGCGGATGCCAATGGACAAGGGGTATTTTTTACCAGAGATCAGTTTAGCTTCCTGAGTCAGTTCCACCACATGCAGCGATTTGAAGGTCTTCTTCAGTTCCTGCAGGATATACTTGGAATCATCGAGTGAATTGTCGTTCACCACTACCAGCTCATGACTGCTGCTGTATTGTTGTACCAGCACCCCGGGCAGGTTACGGGCCAGGTTCTCATCCTCATCCCTGGCACAGATGATCACCGATACAGGATGTTGACGTGATTGCTGTCGTTCACGGATCTTATAATACGCAACCCGGCTGAAAAACCTGCCGTAATAAAACAGCTGGATCAGGGTCAGGGCTATAAAAAAACAAAACAGGATCTCTCCCCAGGCAAATGGTGGCATAGCGGCGAAGGTAACACCCGGGGCTTTTTAAACACCTGTATATATTTCACAGGTTGTGGAAAACAGTTTCGGATTATCTTGCGGCCATG
>CALRQQ020000498.1:0-3153 GCA_943370345.1 Chitinophaga pinensis | reverse complement strand
GTAGGATTATATTCAGGCATACTTATCTCTACATTTTTACCGGCTTGTTTCCAGCGGAGTGACTGACCCGTTGACAAAAGATCCAGTTTAGTACCGGCAGGTAACTGAATATCGTTCAATACCACTTTCCGGTTTTGCGGATAACGGGGTAAAATCGCATAGAGATTATTACTCGTTGGATTATAGGAATAGAAAACTTCTTTCACGGCATAGCCTGGATCGGGATCCACCGTTATCTTGAGCAGCATATCGCCATGGCGGTCTTTATAATCACGACGACCTTCAGTCCACTGACAGGTGGTTTTCCAGCGGCGGGTATTGTAAATGGCTTCGCCATTCAGTTTTAACCACTCGCCCATCTGTAATAAACGCTCCTGCATGATAGGTGGGATCTTACCATGTTCATCCGGTCCGATATCGAGTAAGAAATTACCACCGCGACTGACCTTGTCGATCAATTGTAATACCAATGACTGTGTGCTATTATAATCCCAGGCATCTTCTTCGCGGTTATAGCCATAACTGAAACCCATGCCCCGGCTTTCTTCCCACGCATGATTCTCAAAATCGAGATCAGGCTGGTACTCGGGGGTAAAAATGCCTCCATGTTTAAAACGTATACCGGCACCCCAGCGGTCATTCACCACTACTTTATCCTTTACCACACTTTCATTATATAACCAGGAGAGGAACTGCTGACTCTTCCACAATTCGGCCGGTGCATCCCAGTCCCCATCGGTCCAGAATACATCGGGCTGATACCGGTTGATCAGGTCCTTCATCTGTGGCCAGGTATGCTGCTCCGCAAATTTTGCAGGATCGGCTTTCCATAAAGGATTGAACCATTCGTAGAGAGAATAATACATGCCGGCCCTTACTGTAGTTTTACGTACAGCCGTAAACAGATCACCGATCAGGTCACGCTTTGGTCCCACATCCATTGAGGTCCAGGGAAAACTCCAGGCTTTTCTTGTTTCCGCACTGGGCCATAACGAATAGCCATCATGATGCTTGGAGGTAAGCACAATATATTTTGCCCCGCTCTTTTCAAAGAGGCTGGCCCATTCATCGGGATTGAAGAGCTCGGCCTTGAAATCCCTCGCCAGGTCATAATAATTCCGGTCGCCGAATTTCGCCTGATGGTATTTCAGCACGGCACTGTCTTTACGTCCCTGCAGGTACTGCTGGTACCATTCGGAATAATTGCCCTTGGCCGTATAGCCCGGTACGGCATACATACCCCAATGGATAAAGATGCCGAACTTATCGTTACTGAACCAGGCCGGCACGGGCCGTTTGTCGAGGCTTTCCCAATCGGGAGTGTAGGATTGGGCATTCAACAATGATCCGGCAAGAAGACTGATTACTAGAATCGTTTTTTTCATACTGTTTATTTTTCGATCTGTTTAGGGTCGATGTTATAGATCTCTATTTCACTGATAGTTGTTGGGCCTTGTTGTTCATCCACAGCAAGCGCAATAATGGCTGCATCGGTTTCGGGGAAAGTCAATATCCGCTTTCTTCCAATGGTGGTTCCTTTTATTTCACGGATCAGTTCATGCTTCTTATTCATCAGCAACAGACGGAATTGAGAACAATGCTGACCTTTTATAAGATCTTCACGAAGAACTACACAATTGATCTTTTGCTCTTTCTCGAATTCAATCCCGATCGAGCTGAGGTGATGGAGAGGTATAGCAATTTTTGATACAGTATTCCCATCGTTCAAAACCGGCGCAGGAACTGATCCGTTATGCGGAACAAAATAGCCTTTCCCCTTTTTTGCAAGGTTATTGGCAAATTGCTGATCCCGTAACTGTTTGAAACCCATCAGGGCCATTGAATCATTCAAATGAATCTTCCCTCTCCTATCCGGCGGAATATTCAGTAAGAGGTTCGCTCCTCTTCCCACACTCTTCAACCATAGATCAAATAAATTCTCCGGCGTACGTACTTTATCATCTTCCTTGTCATGATAAAACCAACCTGGCCGTATACTCACATCACATTCGGCGGGTATCCACGCTTTGCCGGATTTATTTCCGGTATTCAGGGTATCCTGTGAGGGACCGCCTTTGCCGGGTGTGAATCCCACGGTATCCAGTGTATTCCAATTGGTCTTGCCGGCAATCCCTGATTCATTACCTACCCAGCGCACATGCGGACCCACATCACTGAAGACGACCGTATTGGGAGATAGTTTTTTGACGGTCTCCCTGAAACGCTTCCAGTCATATACCTGAAGTTTTCCATTGGGCCCTTCTCCATTGGCTCCATCCCACCAGAGTTCCCAGATAGGACCATAGTTCGTGAAGAGTTCTTTCATCATATTCACAAATACATCATTGTATTTTTCTGTGCCATAATCAGGATGGTTGCGGTCCCAGGGGGAAATATACACCCCGAATTTCAGCCCATATTCTTTACAAGCAGCAGCTAACTCTTTTAACACATCCCCTTTGCCATTCTTCCACTTGCTTTCCCTTACCGTATGTTTGGAATATTTGCTGGGCCACAAACAAAACCCATCATGGTGTTTGGCGGTAATGATCACGCCCCTGGCCCCGGCGGCTTTTGCGGTACGTACCCATTGCCGGCAATCCAGTTCAGCAGGATTGAACATATCCGCCGGCTCCGTGCCATGCCCCCATTCGAGGTCAGTAAAGGTATTGGGGCCGAAATGGAAGAAGAAATAGTATTCCATATCGTGCCAGGCGAGTTGGGAGGGGCTGGGTTTGGGTTGAGCGGAAATACAATTAGCTAAGAGGGCAAAGGAGAAAAAGAGAAAAAGAGGTTTATTTATGCGCATATGGTTGAATTAGCTTGTTTGCTTTTTGTCATTGGTTAGCAGGTCGCCCTGTGTCACCCTGAGCTTGCCGAAGGGTGATGAACTAAAAGTACTTTTTGCTAATCATGGTTCGGCAAGCTCACCATGACACGATCACTACTCACCACTCACCCTCACCTCCTGCCCCTTCATCATCGGCACCATCATCACCCCATCCCTCAATTTCACTTTATTCTTATCAATTCCCGTAACGGTCCAGTTTGTAAAGGGCAGACGTAGCAAGCAGTTGCCGCCCGCTTCGCTTTTCACCACGACTTCCTTCACTTTACCATTTTCCTTTACTGCCGATACCAGGAAAGCACCTT
>CALRQQ020000497.1:0-3164 GCA_943370345.1 Chitinophaga pinensis | reverse complement strand
AGCTTCTTCCCTCTCAAAACCCTTTTCTGCCTCTGATTTGGAAGGATGCACCTGTATGGATAAAATTTCGTTTACATCCTGGATCTTGAACAGATAAGGCAATTCGCCAAAACGGTTGAATACCTTTTCGGAAAGGACGGATGCTGGGTCTTGCTGACAGACGGCATAAAATGAGAGATTGCCTTCCTTCGTGAGCAGTTCCGATGGAGCAGCTGGATGCGCCCCCATCCAGTATTCGGCAAAAGGCTGGTGCTGCGGGTTATCCATACCCAGTAATGCCGGCAGGAAATCAGTGCCTCCCCAGGCATAATGCATCACTTTACCCTTCAGTTTACAGATTCTTTCTGGTATACTCATTGCGTATAAATTACCCGTATTTTCCTATAACGTTCAAAACGGCTACATCTTGTATGGGTGGATAACTTTATGGTCAGATCCACTTTCAGATGACAACCAACCAACAAAAAGGCAACCAGGGCGAAGATTATGCTGCCGCCTACCTCGAAAAACAAGGCTATACCCTGCTGGAAAGAAACTGGCGTTTCAGGCACTGGGAAGTAGATATCATTGCCTCCAAAGACCGGTTTCTCCATTTTATAGAGGTCAAAACCCGCCATTCGCTCCGTTATGGCCGACCGGAAGAAAGCATTACCCGCAACAAAATGAACAATCTCCGCAATGCTGCCGAAGAATACCAATACCTGCACCCGGAATGGCAATACATCCAGTTTGATGTATTGGCCATTACGGTGGTTGAGGAAAAAGTGAAAGAAGTATTTATGATCGAAGATGTTTATTTCTAAACCTTGGATATACTAATAGCAAGGCGCCGCAACATTTAAAAATCAAACTACCTCCTATGCAAAGTCCATTGTCGCTCATGGCCGCTGGGCCTCGTCCCTGTTACCGGGCTGCATTGGCCTCTGATCAGATCTGCTTCACATAATCTGATCTGTCTTCTCCCGCTTGGAGCGGGATTGACACAGACCCCAATGAGGCCCGTCCACAGGGACTGATTATAAATTATTTATCAAACACCCTGATCTGGCAGTTTTTTCTACTAACCTAATTTTGAATTACCGAATAGGGTGAAATACTATTCCCAGGTAACTTTCTTGAAATAAAATCCTTTGCCATCAATGATAGGCGGCGTAGTACTTTTCAGTAACAGCCCTTCTCCGGTTACGATCAGACGCTGGGTTCCGTTAGACGTGGTAATATCTACCGGCAGTGGCATAGACAGATTCAACAGTTTGATCTGGTAGCTGTTCATCTGTGTCTGCTTTACCGTAAAATCCAGTTTTTGCGTGGTACGCAGGTACAGATCAAACAAAGGCTGCAGGTTCCTCCCCGATGCACGGCTGAACAGTTCTTCCACGTCTTCTGTGATCACCAGATTATCATAAGTGTATCTAGGGTCTGTGGCCAACTTCTTCAGCGTTGGGAAAAACAAACTATCGCCCATCAGGTACCGGAGACTGTGCATGAAAAAGGAACCCTTGAAATACAGGTCACTGCTGTACGTATCCACACTATTGATCTCCTTACCCTGCACCAGCGGTTTTTCATTTTTGATCCGGCTCCAGTGTTTAAAGAGCTGTTCCTGATAAGCATCTTCACCCGCCAGCTCACGGAATCCCAACGCTTCGGCATAAGTAGCAATGCCCTCCTGTATCCACATATGCGCCCAGTCTTTGTTGGTTACCTTATTGGCCCACCACTCATGCGCATATTCATGGTACAGGTTGGCCGAGTAATTTTGTCCGCCCACTTTGGCATAATTGAATTTGTCGCCATACGTGATCATGGTCTGGTGTTCCATCCCCGGGTTGGATACCTGTGCAATTCCGATCTTCTCCTTTATCCAGGGATATTCGCCAAAATATTTTTCAAGGATCTTCGTATCGCGGATCCGGATATCGATCACTTCATTGGCATGGGCCGTATCCTGCTCCAACACATAAAACTGCACCGGCACTTTATTGCCATCAATACTCGTGTAATCACGACTCACCACCTGGTACTTGCCAATATTGAACAGCGTACAATAATTACTAATCGGATAACGGGTTTTCCAGTGATAGGTTACGGTACTGTTCTTTTGCGGGGTCACTTTCTGTAACAATCCCGGGCCCGCCACCACCAAACCTTTGGGAACATTGATCATAAAATCCACCCCTTCATTCGGCTCATCAGAGGGATGATCTTTACAGACATAGTATATCTTACCTCCTTCAAACTGGCAGTTGATCACTACCCAGGGATTGCCCTGCCCATCTTTCCCCCAGGTAAAACCGCCCTGCCAGGGTGGCCTGGCAGCCACAGCCGGACTACCAGCATACGTCACTTTCACCAGTTGTTTTCCGCTGGTAAAACCGCCTGCACGGGTAATGTAGATCCGGTTATCGCGGTGCGTGAAAGAAGCGGCGCTATTATTCACGGTTACTTTTGCTATTGTGAACAGGTTTACCAGGTCAAGTAAGAGAGTATCGGAAGACTGGCTTAATACCAGATCCACTTCTGTATACCCGCTCAACTTTTGCTGCTGCGGATCAACCTCCAGTGCAATCGTATAATGGCGGATGTCCATGATGGCCTGCAGCGGATGCAATTTACCACCCGAGCTCATCTGCTGTGCATGGGATTTATTCAATGAAAACAAGAGCGCGAAGAGCAATAGTTTTTTCATAAGCAGTTTCCATTCGTGTAAAAGTTCCACAGGCAATAGACCTGCTTTTTACATTTACTTCATTGGTTGCTTTAAAAATAACCAAATCCCGGCAGTTAACAACAACTTATCAAACTAAATACAACAATGCTATGACCATACAACTGGCTGCAACAGACAATGATATCCGCAAATGCTGGAAAGCTTTACAGGCACTGAGACCGCATCTGGTGGAGGCTGATTTTGTTGACTTACTCAAAGAAATGCTGGCAGAAGGATACCAACTGGCCTTTATTGAAGGACCCAATGGATACGCCGAATCCATCATCGGCTTCCGCTACCTGCAATTCACTTTCAACGGAAAACATTTTTATATCGATGACCTTTCCACGTTGCCAGAAGCAAGGGGCAAGGGCCATGGCGGTGCCCTGCTGGACTATGTATGCGACCTGGCCAGGCAAAAAGGTTACCAGGTAGTTACACTCGACTCCGGCCA
>CALRQQ020000496.1:0-3164 GCA_943370345.1 Chitinophaga pinensis | reverse complement strand
CAGCGTTTTCGCAGAGATAGGCGCAATGGTTCCTATGTAACACAAATAGCTTTTACATTTATTAAAACAACCACTTTGCCCACACCCTCCAACAGCTACTTTAAAGGAAATGCCCTGCAAACGGGTATCTATGCTGCGGTAGCGGCTTTTCTTACCTATACCGTCATCTTCGGTTTCCGGAAATCCTATACGGTATGCACGTTTGACGGACTGCGTTTTGCCGGCATCAACTACAAAACCATCCTGGTACTGAGCCAGATGATCGGTTACCTGATGGCCAAATTCTATGGCATCAAATTCATTTCAGAATTGAAAAGACTGGGCCGCTATAAGATCATTTTATTATTGGTAGGCATTGCCTGGGCCGCCTGGTTATGCTTTGCCCTGGTGCCTGCACCGTATAATGCGGTGTTCCTGTTCATCAACGGCTTTCCCTTGGGTATGTTATGGGGTGTGGTGTTTTCGTATGTAGAAGGGAGAAGAAGTACTGATTTTATCGGCGCCTCGCTGGCGGTGAGTTTTATTTTTGCTTCTGGTTTTGTAAAATCGGTAGGCGGTTGGTTACTGCTCGAATTTCATTTGTCTGAATTCTGGGTGCCTTTTGCCACGGGACTGGTATTTGCCCTGCCCCTGCTGTTCTTTATCTATCTCATCGAAAAAATTCCTCCGCCTGATGAAGCGGATATTGCGGCAAGGATGAACCGCACACCGATGTCGGCGGCCGATCGTAAACAGTTTGTAAAACGGTTTTTACCCGGACTCATTGCCTGTATCATCATCTATGGTTTTGCCACCATCTTCCGCGATATCCGGGATAATTTCAGTGCCGATATGTGGAAGGAGATGGGTTACCTGAACCAGCCTGCCCTCTTCTCCCAAACAGAAACGCCGATCACTTTGATCGTATTGGTGCTCATCGGAAGTATGGTGCTCATCAGGAACAGTTACAAGGCACTGATGCTGGCGCATGTTTTTATCGGCATCGGGTTTGTGCTGGCGGGTATCAGTACTTTTTTCTTCGTGCGCCAACAACTGGATCCCGTTTGGTGGATGACGATGGTAGGGCTGGGTCTTTACATGGTGTATATCCCCTTCAACTCTGTCTTCTTCGAACGCCTGATCGCCGCTTTCCGTTTTACCGGTAATGTGGGTTTCCTTATCTATCTCGCCGATTCCTTCGGTTACCTGGGCAGTGTAGGCGTGTTACTAAGCAAAGAGATCTTCCAGGTAAAACTGAACTGGGTAGATTTTTTCTCCAACAGTGTGATGGTGTTATCTGTGGTAGGCGTGTTGATCACCGTTTTTTCAGGATTGTATTTTGCTACGAAGCACGCGAGAGGAGAGAATTAAAAATTTAAAAGTCAAAATTAAGAAAGCAGGAATCAGCTGCTTCCTTAATTTTGACTTTTAAATTGATCCAGTGATGATTTCGTAAGCCATGAACCGTGAGTGGTCAGTAGTGAGTAGTGAGTGTGAATGGTCAATGGGCAATTGGCTGCTGCAAGTGTCTGTCTTACTGCACTCCCTACTCACCACTCACTACTGACCACTCACGATTGACGATTGACGATTCACAATCCCCCCTTCTTCCCCTCATATTTCTTCTCCGCATCTTTCGCTTTCTCAAAATCGAGCACAACGCCATTGATGCAGTAACGCAGACCAGTGGGTGGCGGACCATCATCGAATACATGCCCTAAATGCGATTTGCAGCGGCCGCATTGTACTTCGGTACGTTGCATGCCGTGGGTGTTATCGGGGGTGTAGATAATGGATCCTTTACTGATGGGATCGTAAAAACTGGGCCAGCCGCAACCGCTTTCAAATTTGGTATCGCTTTTAAACAAAGCATTACCACAAACGGCGCAGTAGTAAGTACCGATCTCTTTGGAAGTTTCGAACGGACTGGTGAACGGTCTCTCGGTTCCTTTCTGGCGGGCGATATAAAATACATCGGGACTTAAAAATTTCTTCCACTCATCTTCCTTCAAAACCACTTTGGAGGAATCTGTGCGGGAGTACACCGGATTGTTTTTTTTGTTGTCTGTATCCATTTTTGTGGGGTTCTTTTGATTATTCTGACTATAACAGCCCTGCCATAAGATGGTTGAGAGCAGTAAAATGAAGATTGATTTCATATTAAATTATGTTGTATATATTAAAAATACCTTAAATGGCTGAAAACTTTTCATTTTGTTTGACGAAAACCGTCATATAACCTTACGAATGATCACATTTAAAGGTTTTCAATTACTGTTAAATGTTTTTTAAAGTCAAGGCCTTATATTTGTTCTTCACTCAAGGTTAGCAAGTACATGTTTAATATTATTCTGTTTGGACCTCCCGGAAGCGGGAAAGGTACGCAAAGCGAGAAACTGATCGCAGCGTATGGGTTAAAACATTTATCAACCGGCGATCTGCTGCGTAGTGAAATAGCACGTCAAACACCGCTGGGTCTGGAAGCCAAAAGCATCATGGATCGTGGCCAGCTGGTACCTGATGAGGTAGTGGTAGGCATGATTAGCTCTGCGCTGGAAGCCAATCCGCAGGCCAAAGGGTTTCTGTTTGATGGTTTTCCACGTACGGTGGCCCAGAGTGAGGCGCTGGATAAACTGCTCAGTCTGAAGAATACCGCTATCGGTGTAGTACTGGCTTTGCAGGTAACCGAAGAGGAACTGGTGTCCCGTTTGTTGAACCGCGGTTTAACCAGTGGCAGAAGCGATGATAACAATGAATCGGTAATCAGGGCCCGGATCAAAGAATACCAGGACAAAACCACCGTTGTGGCCGACTATTACAGCCAGTTTGATAAAGTGGTGAATGTTAAGGGTGAAGGCACCGTGGACGAGATTTTTTCGGCCCTTTGCAGCGAAATTGATAAACGGATGTCTTAATTCTATAACTTGTAAAAGTTTTTACAACCAACAACCAACTGCGAATCCCGCCCACCCGGCGGGATTTTTGTGTAAAATCCCAATCCACCTACCTTTATCCCCTCAATTGCCTGCCATGACCCATGCCCAAGTTGCTTTTCTCCAGAACGATGTCATTCCACTCTTATACAAACTTGACCCTCAACAAAAAGGGAAATGGGGCAAAATGGACGGACAGCAGATGGTAGAGCATTTGCGCGAGATCTGTAAAGTGGCCAATGGTAAAATCGT
>CALRQQ020000495.1:0-3172 GCA_943370345.1 Chitinophaga pinensis | reverse complement strand
AGAAGCCGGCAACGAAAAACACGATATCTATCTCTGTCATAAAATGAGTTATTTCTGCGGTCTCAGCATTGATGAGGTTCGCAAATTAACCGGCCTGAAAGATGACCAGTTCAACCATTCGCTGACCGCGCTGCGTTTTGCCCGTAAAGCCAATGGCGTTTCGGCCCTGCATGGTGTGGTGAGCAGAGAAATGTGGTCGCACTACGAAGGCATCTGCCCCATCGCCTCCATCACCAATGCGCAGAACTGGCGCTACTGGGCAGACAAACAGATCTATCGCGCCATGGAAGAAGGCAATGATTATGCTTTCGACGATCGCAAAAAATACCTGAAAAAACGTGCCTTCGAAGTGGTGGCCGACCAGACCGGAAAAATTTTCGATCCGAATGTATTGACCATTGTTTGGGCCCGTCGTTTTGCAGGCTACAAGCGCGCCGATATGCTTACCTATGACATGGACCGCTTTGAAAAATTGCTCAGCAATACCAAATACCCGGTGCAGATCATCTGGGCAGGTAAACCTTATCCACAGGATTATCCGGCCATTTCTCAATTCAATAACCTCGTTCATTTAAGTAAAAAATACAAGAATGTAGCGGTGATGATCGGCTATGAACTGGGACTGAGCAAACGCCTGAAGCAAGCTTCTGATATCTGGCTCAATAACCCACGTGTGCCCCGTGAAGCATCCGGAACCAGTGGTATGACAGCCGCCATGAACGGTGCCGTGAACTTCTCAACCGATGATGGCTGGATCCCCGAATTCATCAACCATGGTAATAACGGATTTGTGGTACCCAAAGCAGATTACGCTAACATGACTGTTCACGAGCAGGATGAATACGACCTGCAAAAACTATACGAAATTCTCGAACAGCAGGTATTGCCGTTGTACTACGACAACTACGATACCTGGCGCCAGATCCAGAAAAATGGTATGCGTGACGTACGCTTCCAGTTCGACAGCAACCGGATGGCGCACGAATACTACGAGATCATGTATAAAGGTTAAACAAACCGGATTAATTAGGAAGTCAAAAATTAAAAGTCAAAACCGAATCGGTAACTTTATCTTTTGATTTTTGACTTTTTTTAATTTTTACTTTTTACCTCTCCCATGCCCAACAAGATCGCCATAGCCATTACCGGTGCCAGTGGTGCAGTATATGCAAAAGTATTGCTGGATAAACTGGTGTTGCTGAAAGACCAGTACGAAGAAGTGGGTGTTGTGATGAGCAATAACGCCAAAGAGATCTGGGTTTCGGAACTGGGCAACCATGGCTATCAGGATTACCCTTTCCGCTATTTTGATAAATATGATTTTTCTGCACCCTTCGCATCTGGATCAGCTAAATACAATGTGATGATTGTAGTGCCCTGCAGTATGGGTACACTGGGAAGGATTGCCCATGGTGTAAGCGACGATCTGGTAACCCGCGCTGCAGATGTGATCCTGAAAGAAAGAAGAAAACTGATCCTCGTTGCGAGAGATACACCCTACAGCCTGATCCATATCAAAAACATGGAACTGATCACACTGGCAGGTGGCATTATCTGCCCTGCAACCCCCTCTTTTTACAGCAACCCAACAACGATTGAAGAAGTAGCTGCTACAGTTGTAGACCGTGCCTTAGACCTTGCAGGATTAGAACTGACGACCTTCCGTTGGGGGAGGAAATGAATATCGAATATCGAACAGGGAATATCGAACGCCGAAGTATCAGGCGTAGTATAAAAGTTGTAGTGATATCATTTCGACATTTCCCGCCCAGGCGGGATTCGATATTCGAAATTCAAAAGCCTCTGTGAAAACAGAGGCTTTTTATTGTACTATACTTACCAATTTCTTATGCGTTGGCGCCGGCGCCTTCTTCTACTTTTTTCTGGAAGCGGAAGATCAGTTTACCCTGCTCCTTATCGAGGTCGGCGATCAGCAGATCTCCATCCTTGATATTGAAGTTCAGGATCTCTTCTGCCAAAGGATCTTCCAGGTATTTCTGGATGGCCCTGTGCAGCGGTCTGGCACCAAATTGTACATCATATCCTTTCTCGGCAATAAATTCTTTGGCTTCCAGTGTAAGCTCTAAAGAGAACCCAAGATTCAGTAACCGTTTGCTCACTCCTTTCATCAGGATATCAATGATGTTGAAGATATTGTCTTTGGTGAGTGAGTTAAACACCACCACATCATCAATCCTGTTCAGGAACTCTGGTGCGAACGTGCGCTTCAGGGCTTTCTCGATCACCGCTTTACTGTTCTCCTCTGCATTTTGCATACGCGTGGCAGTGGCAAATCCTACCCCGTCACCAAACTCCTTCAACTGGCGTACGCCGATATTGGATGTCATGATGATCATAGTATTTTTGAAATCCACTTTCCTGCCCAGTCCATCTGTCAGTTGACCATCGTCCAGCACTTGCAGCAAAATATTGTAAATATCCGGGTGCGCTTTCTCGATCTCATCCAGCAGGATCACACAGTAAGGTTTGCGGCGTACTTTTTCTGTCAGCTGTCCGCCTTCTTCATACCCTACATAACCGGGAGGGGCACCGATCAAACGGCTTACCGTAAATTTCTCCATGTACTCACTCATATCGATCCTGATCAGTGAGTCTTCCGAATCAAACATATATCTCGCCAAAGCCCTGGCAAGCTCGGTTTTACCCACACCGGTCGGACCTAAGAAAATGAATGTACCGATCGGCTTCTTAGGATCTTTCAGTCCCACACGATTCCGCTGAATGGCTTTCACCACTTTCTGGATCGCTTCATCCTGCCCCACTACCATACCCTTCATGTCTTCGTTCATGCGGCGCAGTTTCTCTGTTTCGGCCTGTACCATCCGTTTTACGGGGATACCGGTCATCATACTCACCACTTCCGCAATGTTCTCCTCAGTGATCGGGTAACGTTTGTGTTTGCTTTCTTCTTCCCACTGTGCTTTCGCTTTCTCCAGTTCTTCACCCAAACGTTTTTCCGTATCGCGCAGCGATGCCGCTTCTTCAAAACGCTGGCTCTTAACTACTTTATTCTTTTCGTTCTTAACGTCTTCAATTTTCTTTTCCAGCTCTACGATATCCTGTGGCACATTGATATTCTTCAAATGCACACGTGCACCTACTTCATCCAGTACATCAATCGCTTTATCGGGTAATAACCTGTCTGTCATAT
>CALRQQ020000494.1:0-3180 GCA_943370345.1 Chitinophaga pinensis | reverse complement strand
CAAACCATACATACAGCATTTTCCCATCGGCACCTTCCACGGGTACTTTGATCCCCCAGTCGAGGTCACGGGTTACGGCTCTTGATTGCAGTCCGCCTTCGATCCAGCTCTTGCACTGCCCGATTACGGTCGGACGCCAGTCGTCTTTATGCTGTTCCAGGATCCATTCCCGCAGAAAGGCTTCATGTTTGCCGAGGGGCAGATACCAGTGTGAGGTCTTTTTCTTGATAGGCGCCTTACCACTGAGGGTGCTTACCGGGTTGATCAGTTCATCCGGACTTAAGGTACGGCCACAGGTTTCGCACTGATCGCCAAACGCACGGTCACTGCCGCAGTTGGGGCAGGTACCCTTGATATACCGGTCGGCCAGGAAAGAATTGGCTTCTTCGTCAAAATATTGTTCGGTTTCTTTGATCTCGAGCTCGCCGCGGTCATTCAGGTAGGTAAAAAACTCACGGGCGGTTTCATGGTGAATGGGCTCACTGGTTCGATGATAGATATCAAAGCTCATGCTCAGGTCTTCAAAGTCCTGTTTCATGGCTTCATGGTATTTGTCGATGATCGCACGGGGTGTTGTGCCTTCCTTGGTGGCCTGGATGGGAATGGCCGTGCCATGTTCGTCGCTGCCGCATACAAATACCACATCTCTTTTCTGCGCCCGCAGGTAGCGGACATAGATATCGGCCGGTATATAAGCACCTGCCAGGTGACCTACGTGCTTGAGTCCGTTGGCATAGGGCAGGGCAGAGGTAATCAGGTATCTTTTAGGTAAGCTCATTCAACAAGTTTCTTTGATCGGCTGCAAATTTACCGTATTGACGGGCATTGCCCAAAACCATGATTAGGGCCCTTTAGGGGTTTAAAAGCGCCTGCCAGGTGTGGTTTCACCCTTTTATTTCTCTTTTTGGCCAGCACAGTCAGTGGTATTGCCAACGACGGCTCCTTTTATGCCGCTGGCAATACCCCTCCGTGTTCTACGCTTAATTTTATTTTTCGTTCCTATTCATACAATTTCAGAACGATCATATTGTACTGAAGGTAATCTGTGCAGATCCATGAAATCCGTGGCTGCTTTTAGCCGCAGGCAATTCACTTATTTCTTTCGATGCCCGAACATCCAGCTGAGGTAATCCGGCTCCGCAAAAGCATTGTCCCAGCTGTTATGATTCACGCCAGGGTATTCACTATACTTAACTTCTGCCTTTATTTTTTTGAGCTTCTCCACCATCTCCTGCGACAGTTTCACATCCACCACCGCATCGGCGGCTCCATGAAATACCCAGAAGGCTGTTTTCTTTACGCGTTTATCATACTCCGGTGTATCCCCTCCACCACAGATCGGCAGGGCCGCTGCATAAAGACCGGGATAACGGAACACAGATTCAAAGGTACCCATGCCACCCATGGAGAGACCGGTGATATATACACGAGTGGGATCTGCCGCGCCGTCCTTGATCATCTTCTGTACCAGTTCATTGGCAGCGACCAGCGGCCAGTTGGCGGGGCCGCTATAATCGAGTTCAAATTTTACTGGTTGAACAGTCCGGTCAATAGTGGCATAGGCCCAATACGAATCCTCCGGACATTGCGGAAAGATCACAATAGCAGGGAAATTTTTCCGGTTCTCATCCTTCAGGAACAAACGGGCCCCATGCATTAATTGTTTCTCATTGTCTTTGCCTCTTTCCCCGGCCCCATGCAGGAATAAGACAAGCGGATATTTTTTTGTTTTGTCATAATTATCGGGATACAGGATACGATAGGGTAAAATATTTCCATCCAGCGATGGATACATTTTTTGTTCAAACAAGGCAAAATCCGGGTTAAAGACCGGTCTGCTCATCAGTCCCTGCTGATCCAGCCATTCTCCAAAACGATCGATCCATTGGTCGGAGGGCAGGTTCTGCTTGCGCATCCCGAATCCATGTCCGCCTCTGGCATACATATGCAGTTCCACGGATTTACGGGAGGCCATCAAACTATTATACAGATCAGCGCTATGTGGTGCCAGACCTAACTGGTCATCAGTCGCTGCTGCAATAAATACCGGTGGGAGATCTGTGCCAATGGTACCCTGCATTTCTTTCGGGAAAAAGGGATAGACCGGGGCAGCGAAATCTGGTTTGTTTTCGCCATTGTAATTATATAGAGCGGAAGCGGCAACCGTACCTCCGGCAGAGAATCCCATGATGCCGATCCGGTTGCTGATCAGTTTATATTCAGCCGCGTGTTTTCTGACCCAGGCAATCGCTGCCCTTCCGTCGGCAACAGCCATCGGGATTATTTTAGCAGTGACCGTTTCAAACTCTTTGGTACCCATCACCCGGTTGAGTTCTTCCGTTGGATCCGTACCGGTGGTATGTGCCAGCCGGTATTTCAATACAAAACAAGTCACGCCTTTTTTTACCAGCCATTCCGCCACCTCAAATCCTTCGCTGTTGATGGAGTGGGCATAAAATCCGCCACCCGGACAGATGACTACGGCCGTACCATTTGCTTTTCCCGGGGCGGGTTGGAAAATGGTCAGACTGGGCTGGGTAACATTATAAACTACTTTGGTATTCCAGCTGTTATTTTCATTCACGGCTTCGGTCCAGTTCCAGGATTCTGTTCCGGGTGCAATGCCTTCATATAATGGAATAACTTTTTGTTGTGCCTGACTCAGTAAGGATACAATCAGCAGGAGCATCAGGAATATGATGTTTTTCATATGCGCATTTTAGGGATTATAAAAATAAATGAAAAACCCTTCGCCGTAGGGAAGGGTTTTTATGATTCCTGTCAGGGCTTTAATGAGATAATTCCTGCATAGGCACTTCCGGCAACATTACTTTATTACACTTTTCTGTAATGACTTCTTTTGCCAGGCTAAACCGGGCTGTTTGTAAAATATTCAGCGAGGAAGCACCCACTTTTACCTGGTACTCGCCGGGCTCGGCCACCCAGGCACTGCGGATACGATCAAAGGAGGCGAGATCAGCCGCCGTCAAGGTGAATGTCAGTACTTGTTTTTCGCCAGGCGCCAGCAGTTTGGTCTTGGCAAAGGCTTTCAGTTCAACCGCTGGTTTATTCATGGTCTTGCCTGGAGCAGTGATATACAATTGAACCACTTCTTTTCCTGCGGTCTTTCCCGTATTCTGAATAGTAACGCTGGCCGTGATCTTTCCATTCAACTGTGTG
>CALRQQ020000493.1:0-3181 GCA_943370345.1 Chitinophaga pinensis | reverse complement strand
ATTGCTAAAGTAATTGCCGGTTCTTGTATCTCATAATTTTACTACGTATTTTTTCATGTCCTTTGCAGACTTTAAATTATATGACTGAATAACAGATGATTAAGTTTCAGTTGCTGTAATAAAAAAACCCGGATTATTCCGGGTTCTATAAAAAAGGTATCGTAGATCTACTATTTGAAGATCGTTCCAAAGAAGTTCTTCATGTCATTCCAGGAAGCCGTGTCTGCAGCTGCATTATAAGCGATCGGAATCTTGAATTTCTCGCCGGTTGCTGTTGCATCCGGGTTGCTGAACGCATGCGTGGCACCCGCATATTCTTTAAATGTGTATCTGGCCCCTATGGAATCCATCTGTTTTTTGAATTGAGCTACCTGTTCGGCCGGTACAAAAGGGTCGGCGCCACCATGACAAACCAGGACCTGTGCTTTGAGTTTGGCTTTGTCAGGGGTGACCACCTGTAAACCACCATGGAAACTCACCACACCCACCAGGTCTTCCCCAAGATTCGCCATATTCAGCACCTGTGTACCTCCAAAGCAATAACCGATCGCTGCGATCTTACTGGTATCGGCCTGTTCGTATTTACGGATCACATTCAGGGCCGCATCAAAACGGGACTTCGCCATTAAAGGGTCTTGATAAAAAGGACCTGCCAGATTACCTGCGTCCGTAGGGTTATCTGCTCTTTTACTGTTGCCATAAAAATCGACGGCCATCGCCAGATATCCAAGACCTGCCAGTTCACGGACCCGGCGTTTGATATAGTCATTCATGCCCCACCATTCGTGTACCACCAGTACCACGGGACGTTTGCCGGTCACACTCGAATCCCAGGCCACATAGCCATCCATGACCACGCTGTCGGTGCTGTTTTCACTTGAATAGGTAAGGGCTTCTGTTTTGATAACAGGTTCTTTCATGCTGGTTTCCTTTTTTTCTTCTGTGTTGTTATTACAGGAAATGATGAACAGCGCCATTGCGGCCACTGCAGGTAAAAAATACTTCTTCATTTTATTTGGTTTTGTTGAACTGATCCGGACTTAAAGTTCGTAAAAGATACGGTATCGAAAAACAATAACTGTCCGTTGTCCCGATTGTTTAAAATATCCTGAACCATCATCTTTCCCTATATTTGCCCTATGACAATCGAAAAATTACAGGATATGCGGTCCCGCATTGCCGGGATAAGGAGGTTTCTTTGACGTCGCTAACCGACAATATAAGATAGCCGAAGACAAACAACTGTCGCTCAGCCCGGGCTTCTGGGAAGATAATAAGCGGGCGACAGAAATTCTCAAAAGCATCAAATTAAACGAGTACTGGGTGAAGCTGTTTGAAACAGCGGAAGCCGGGGTGGAAGATTTTGCCGTACTCTTTGAGTTCTGGAAAGGGGGCGATGCCACCGAAGAGGAAACCAAAGAAGCTTACGACAACGCAATTGCCCTGCTCGATGATGCGGAATTCAAAGCCACCCTCAATGAACCGGAGGACGAACTTCCTGCGGTACTCCAGATCAATTCCGGTGCCGGTGGTACCGAAAGTCAGGACTGGGCCGAAATGCTCGCCCGGATGTACCGGATGTACGGGGAAAAGCAGGGCTGGAAAGTAACTGAAATGGACTGGCAATGGGGCGATGGTGCCGGTATTAAGACCTGTACCCTGCAGTTTGAAGGGTCTTTTGCCTATGGATTCCTGAAGGCCGAGAGCGGGGTTCACCGTCTCGTCCGTATTTCACCTTTTGACAGTAATGCCCGCCGCCATACTTCTTTCGTGAGTGTGTACGTCTACCCCATGGTGGATGATACGATCAATATCGAGATCAACCCAGCCGATGTGAAAATGGAAACCTCACGAAGTGGGGGAGCAGGCGGACAGAACGTAAACAAAGTGGAGACCAAGGTACAGCTCACGCACATTCCTACCGGCATTGTGGTCGTCTGTCAGCAGGACCGCAGTCAGCTGGGCAACCGCGAACTGGCCATGCAGATGCTGCGGAGCCGGTTATATGAAATGGAACTGCAGAAACGTAATGCGCTGAAGGATGCCACTAATGCCAAAAAGAAAAAGATCGAGTGGGGCAGCCAGATCCGCAGTTATGTTTTTCATCCCTATAAAATGATCAAGGATCACCGTACCGATTATGAAGTGGGCAATGTGCAGCCGGTGATGGATGGAGAACTGGACGGATTTATCAAAGCATACCTGATGAGTGAGAAGGAAACCGGCGAGTAACCGGTTGTGCGTTTGCATAACAAACTATCTACCTTTACCTAATAAATCAGTACTATGAGTTTTGGCACTTTTTCATACCCCATGCCGGTGAATGAGCCGGTCCTGAACTATGGCCCCGGATCTCCTGAAAAGAAAAGGCTGAAGGAAGTACTGGCTGAACTGAAAAGCCAGGAAGCCGATGTGCCCATGTATATCGGAAGTAAAGAAGTCCGTACCAATAAGAAAGTGGCCATGCATCCGCCACATGAAACCAGTCATACCCTTGGGTATTTCCACACCGGCGATGAAAAGCATGTTCAGCAGGCGATCGATGCGGCCCTGGCGGCAAAAGATAGCTGGGCGGCCACCAGTTGGGAAAACCGGGCCAATATCTTTTTAAAAGCAGCGGACCTCATTGCGACCAAATACCGTCCGTATATGAACGGGACCACCATGCTTGGCCAGAGTAAAAATGCCTACCAGGCTGAAATCGATAGTGCTTGCGAGATCATCGATTTCCTGCGTTTCAATGTTCATTATCTTTCTGAGATCTATAAACAGCAACCCATCAGTGGACCGGGTATGCATAACCGCCTCGAGTATCGACCGCTGGAAGGATTTGTACTGGCAGTGACCCCGTTCAACTTCACGGCGATCGGTGGTAACCTGCCGACCTCTGCTGCTATGTGCGGTAATGTGGTGGTGTGGAAATGTGCCAATACCCAGGTCTTTTCCGCTCAGATGTTCATGCGGATCATGAAAGAAGCCGGTCTGCCCGACGGCGTGATCAACCTGATCTATGTGGATGGTCCCACTATCGGCCGGATCTGTTTTAATCACCGGGAATTTGCCGGGGTACACTTTACCGGATCCACCGGGGTATTCAATAATATGTGGGAAACCATTGGCAAAAACATGCCGAACTACCGGACCTATCCCCGTATCGTAGGGGAGACCGGAGGCAAGGATT
>CALRQQ020000492.1:0-3186 GCA_943370345.1 Chitinophaga pinensis | reverse complement strand
AGCGATTTTCAGGATATGAGCGTTAAATACCCAGAATTTTCCGGATTAAACCTCCCGGCCATAGAACAGGAGATCCTGGCTAAATGGAACGATGGACAGGCATTTGAGCAAAGTGTTTCGCTGCGCGAGGGTAAGACCCCGTTCGTTTTTTACGAGGGGCCGCCCAGTGCTAACGGTATGCCCGGTATTCACCACGTCATTTCCCGTACGCTGAAAGACATGGTTTGCCGCTATAAAACCATGCAGGGCTTTCAGGTAAAACGCAAGGGTGGCTGGGATACACATGGTTTGCCGATTGAACTGGGAGTAGAGAAAGAACTGGGAATCACCAAAGAAGATATCGGAAAAAAAATATCCGTAGAAGAGTATAACCAGAAATGCCGCGAAGCCGTGCTTCGGTACAAAGGCAAATGGGATGAACTGACCATGAAAATGGGCTACTGGGTAGACCTGAACGATCCCTACATCACTTACGATAATAAATACATTGAAACACTCTGGTGGATCCTGAGTGAACTCTATAAAAAAGGATTCCTATACGAAAGTGTGAGTATCCAGCCCTATTCACCTGCCGCAGGTACGGGCTTAAGTTCGCATGAACTGAACCAGCCCGGTACATACAAGGATGTGAAAGATACCAGTGCGGTGGCCATGTTCAAAGCCATCAGAAATGAGAAGAGTGAATTTCTTTTCAAGGCGATATCGAATGAAGAGATTTTCTTTTTAGCATGGACCACTACCCCGTGGACATTACCCTCCAACCTGGGTTTAACAGTAGGTCCCAATATCGATTATGTACTGGTCAGCACATTCAACCCGTACACCCATCTTCCTGTAAATGTGATATTGGCCAAAGCCTTAGTGGGTAAGTATTTCAAACCGGAAGGAGAGAATGGTGATTTTGCAGGTTATGATGAAAAAGCAAAACTGCTGCCCTGGAAAATACTCGCTGAGTGTAAAGGTTCACAGATCGAAAACTGCGAATATGAGCAGCTGTTACCTTACGAAGCCAACTCGCTGAAAGCGATCAAAGAGATCACACCCGATGCACAACCCTTCCGCGTAATTGTGGGCGATTTTGTTACTACAGAAGATGGTACCGGTATCGTACATACGGCACCTGCTTTTGGTGCAGATGACTACCGCGTGGGAAAGAAATACAATATCGGGATTCTGACCATGGTAGACAAGCAGGGAAAATTTTTGGATGGCCTGGGTGAGTTCAGTAACCGTTATGTAAAAAATTACAAAGACGAGAAAGATTACGTGGATGTGAACGTAGACATCAGCGTAAAACTGAAAAAAGAGAACCGTGCTTTCAAAGTAGAAAAATACGAACACAGTTATCCGCATTGCTGGAGAACAGATAAACCCATTCTTTATTATCCACTGGATGCCTGGTTCATTAAAACCACGGCCGTAAAAGACCGGATGGTAGAATTGAACAAGACCATCAACTGGAAACCACGCTCTACCGGTGAGGGACGTTTTGGCAACTGGTTAGAGAATATGGTAGACTGGAACCTGAGTCGCAGCCGCTACTGGGGAACACCATTACCGGTGTGGAGAACAGAAGATGGGGAAGAAGAAGTTTGCATCGGCTCTATCGAAGAACTGAACGAGGGCATTCGCAAAGCGAATGAGGTATTGGGCGGTGATGTCAATAAAAATTATTTACACGAGGGAATTCTTGACCTGCACAAACCCTTTGTGGATGATATCATCCTCGTAAGTGCATCGGGCAAACCCATGAAACGCGTACCCGATCTGATCGATGTATGGTTCGACAGTGGTGCTATGCCTTATGCACAATGGCATTATCCATTCGAGAACAAAGATTTTATAGATAAGGGGCAGGCTTTTCCGGCAGATTTTATTGCGGAAGGAGTAGACCAGACCCGTGGTTGGTTTTATACCCTGCACGCGCTGGGCGTAATGCTCTTCGACAGTGTGGCTTATAAAGCCGTGGTTAGTAACGGACTGGTACTCGATAAAGATGGCAACAAAATGAGTAAACGCCTCGGCAACGTGGTGAACCCTTTTGAGACCATTGAAAAATATGGTGCCGATGCCACCCGCTGGTACCTCATCACCAATGCTTCGCCCTGGGATAACCTCAAGTTCGACCTGGCGGGGATACAGGAAGTGCAACGTAAATTTTTCGGAACCTTATACAATACCTACCAGTTCTTCGCACTCTATGCCAATGTAGATGGGTTTGCCTTTGAACAGGCGCCGGTTCCGTTGGCGGATCGTCCTGAGATCGATCGTTGGATCCTTTCTTCCCTGAACACGCTTGTTAAGCAGGTAACCCGTTCGATGGATGAGTATGAACCAACTTTGGCCGGTCGCGCCATTGAAGAATTTGTAGATGAACATCTCAGTAACTGGTATGTGCGTCTCTGCCGTCGCCGGTTCTGGAAGGGCGAATATGAGCAGGATAAGATCAGTGCTTACCAGACCCTGTACGAGTGTCTCGAAACCATCGTTCGCCTGATGGCCCCCATTTCTCCGTTCTTCAGCGATGCGGTATTCCGTAACCTGAATGCGGTAACCGGTAAGTTCAAGGTAAGTTCCGTGCACCATGCCGATTTCCCGGTGGCCAATGAAGCCGTGATCGATAGTTCGCTCGAAGAAAGGATGCAGCTGGCGCAGGATGTGTGCTCGCTGGTGCTCTCGCTCCGTAAAAAAGTGAATATCAAGGTTCGCCAGCCGCTGCAGAAAGTGATGATCCCGGTATTGGATGCCGGTATGAAAACCCAGCTCGAAAAGATCGAGGACCTGATCAAAGCCGAAGTGAATGTGAAGGAGATGCAGTATATCACCGAAACCGAAGGGGTGATCAGCAAGAAGATCAAGGCCAATTTCAAGGCCCTGGGTACCCGCATGGGTGCCAAAATGAAAGCCGTAAGCGCCGCCATAGGCAATTTCAGCCAGCTGGATATTGCCGCTATTGAAAAAGAGGGTACATTTACTTTACAGATTGATAATGAGCCTGTTGTGATTGAATTGTCGGATGTGGACATTGTGGCCGAAGACATACCGGGCTGGAGTGTGGCTAGCAAAGGCAGCCTTACGGTGGCACTGGATATTACACTTACCGACGAACTGAAGCAGGAAGGGGATGCGAGAGAATTCGTGAACCGGGTGCAAAATATCAGAAAAGAAAGCGGTTTTGAACTCACA
>CALRQQ020000491.1:0-3190 GCA_943370345.1 Chitinophaga pinensis | reverse complement strand
CATATCTAATAATTCATACTGCGGCCATTTTTGGTTGGGTAGTCCTGCTGCAGCGGCCATATTATCCCCGATGGTCTTTAAGCGCTCAAGGATCGTTTGCCGCGCCGTAGCACTGAATGAACGGATGGTGAGTTTTAACTGCACCTGGTCGGGAATGATATTGCCCACTGTACCGCCATGGATCGCACCGACGGTGATCACGGCCGGATCATTTGAAGAAAGATTACGGCTGACAATGGATTGAATGGCGGTGATGTATTGGGCAGAAAGCAATACCGGATCAATGGCCTGTTGCGGTGCGGCCCCGTGTCCGCCCTTTCCATAGATCGTGATATTCATCATATCCACTGCGGCCATGGAGTAGCCGTCGCAGAAACCGATCTGTCCGGCCGGCAGGTCCGCATGATCATGAAAAGCCAGTTGAATATCCGGTTTGGGTAAGCGGGCAAAAGCGGGTGTTGCGATCATCTTTCGGGCACCCTGTCCTGTTTCTTCCGCCGATTGTGCCAGGAAGATCAGGGTACCGCTCCATTGCTTGCGGATCTTACTGAGCAGGGTGGCAGTACCTAACCAGCTGCTCATATGAATATCATGACCACAGGCATGCATCGCCGAAACGGGTTGTCCATCCTTTATATAAGCCGCTTCACTTGCAAAGGGCAGACCAGTCTGTTCTTTTACCGGCAATCCATCCATATCCGTGCGGTAGAGGATCACGGGACCATTTCCATTTTTTAAAACAGCTGCAAAACTGTAAAAGCCCAGTGAGTCCATGATCGTGTACCCGGCTTCGCTGAGTGTTTTTTTCAGGTAGGCCGATGTATTGATCTCCTGCGTACTCAGCTCAGGCGATTTGTGCAGGTGCTGGTACCAGGCGGTGTATTGGGATTGGGCGGCGTCGGTTTCTTTGCTTAATAAAGCAGAGAAAGATTGTGCGAAGCCGGATACAGGCAGAAGGAGGAGCAGGAGTTTCTTTAACATGAAAAGCTGTTTGTTGTTTAAGGGGCTATAACTAAATCCCTGTAAGAAGTTTCCTCCTAAGTCGGGATGACAAGTTCCCTCCTAGGTCGGGATGACAAGTTCCCTCCTGAGTCGGGATGACAAGGGTTCTTACAAGCTATTCCTTGCTTCCCTGGACTCCGGCGACTATCCGGAGTGGTCCGCCGCTTCCTTTCCCGATCTTCATCGGCAATGCTACGACATAAATGCCTTTGGCCGGCAACTGATCCAGGTTGGCCACATTTTCAAAACCGGGTTTGTTGGCACCGAGCAGGATCTGGTGGGTCTTAAAATCTTTTGACTGTCCATAATCAATACTCGGGGTATCGAGTCCCATGGCCTTGATCTTCTTTTTATTGACCAGCCATTCGGTGGTTAACGGGTCAATACCGGGGAAATGTAATTCAGGGATGGCTTCGGGACCTGTTTTGGCACTGCCGAAATATTTCTCCCGGTTGGGATAGAACTGTCCGTAACCGGTTTTAAATAACACGATCGTATGCTCTGGTAAGGATCCGTTGGTTTTTTCCCATTCCTCCACATCGGCGATGCTGATGAGGTAATCACGGTTGGCCAGTGCTTTTTTGGATACATCGATCACCACGGCTTCGCCGGTCAGACTGCTGAGGGGTAGTTCATCCACGGTCATTTTATTTTCAGCAAAATGGATAGGTGCATCCAAATGGGTACCGCCATGTTCGGGTGTACAGATGGAGTAGGAGGAGTAATAGAACCCAAGCGCTGTTTTTCCTTCCGCTTCGGTGGAATGCTGAAAGCTCTTTACATTATTCGGCCAGTATAATGTAGTACTGTCGTAAGTATAGGTGAGGTCGATCCAGTTCATATCAGCAAAAGCCGGGGCTTTTTCTTTTTTGTTTTCTGAACTGCAGGCAGTGAGAAGCAGCAGGAGGGTGAGAGGGGAAAGCTTTTTTAACATAGTTTGTGCTAAGTTTAAAGTCAAAAGTAAAAAATACGACCCAGCTAAAGTTTTAAGTTACCAAAACATTGCTTATTTAACCATATTTACTAAGCAACTACTTATAACTTATTACTTACAACTTATAACAATCACATGGCTGCAAACTCCACTCCTCTTTACGACTGCATTGTCCTCGGTGTAGGCTCCATGGGTGCATCTGCCTGTTATCACCTGGCCGCCCGCGGACAAAAAGTGCTGGGGATCGAGCAGTTTGATGTGTTACACACTCATGGCGCACATAGCGGGCATACCCGCATTATCCGTAAAGCCTATTTTGAACATCCGGATTATATTCCCTTGGACGTACGGAAATGGAGATCGGTTTTCTTAGAATGGGTAGGTTAGAAGCGAGAAGCTAGAGGCTAGAGGCGAGAGGCGAGAGGCGAGAAGGTGGATGCCGTAAAACGAGGAACTATTGGTTATAATAGTTAGCCGTTCTAAGGAGGGGCTGTTTCCTTCTCGCTTCTAGCCTCTCGCTTCTAGCTTTTCCTTGAATCCCTGTTTCTCCGACTTACTATTAAATGTATCAATGATCGCGTCTTCTAAACTGATGTCCAGCAGGGAGGCGAGCAGATCGAGGTAGATGGCAATGCCACCGATCTCTTCTTTGAGCATTTCTTTGGTGATATCTTTTGCGGTATAGCTGCTGCCGCCATCCACGCCGCCTTTTTCCACGCGCTGCATTTTTTTGATCATATTGCAGAGTTCTCCTACTTCACCGGCGAGGGCGGTGGTCCAGTAGGTGAGGGGCTGGTTATCGTAACATTTGAATCCTTCTGTGGCGCGTTGTACATTGATAGGACGCATGGCAGCGAGGTCGAGTTTCATAGTTATGCTTGTTTGATCAGTTTTGTTTCATTCATCACATTGAGCCGGGTGACCATGAGGGTGATCAGTAAACCAAAGATGGCGACTACCCCAAATGAAGTCCGGAGACTGAATAGCTGGGCAATATATCCGATCAGTGGCGGACCAAAGAGAAAGCCGAGAAAGCCGATACTGGATACACCGGCCAATGCCATGCCGGGTGATTTTTTGGATACACTGGCTGCCGTACTGTAAATGGTGGGGATGACGGAAGACGCACCGAGTCCCACGATCATAAACCCAAAAGCGGCCGTGAGCACCCAGGGAAAGAGCACAGCAATCGTTAATCCGGTAAAGACAAGTACCCCGCTGAACTGCAATATTTTTTTTCGTCCGGCTTTAGCG
>CALRQQ020000490.1:0-3194 GCA_943370345.1 Chitinophaga pinensis | reverse complement strand
GTACGATGGTGCAGCAGCATGGATTAAGCATTTCGCCCAAAGCCCTGCATCTGCTGGTGGATCATATCGGTAACGATCTGAGCCGGATCCAGAATGAGATAGAAAAACTGGCCGTTAATCTTGGCGCCAGAAAAAACATCACCGAAGATGATATTGAGAATTATATCGGTGTAAGTAAGGAATTCAATGTGTTTGAACTGCAAACGGCTATTGCGCAGAAAGACCTTGCCAAAGCCATCCGCATCATCCGTTATTTTGAGGCCAATCCCAAAGCAGGACCGATCCAGATGATCCTGCCTGCTTTGTATAATTTCTTCAGCAAAGTGTTTATGATCTTCAGTGTACCCAATCCCGATGAAAAATCGGTGGCTACGGCACTGGGTGTGAATCCTTATTTTGTCCGCGATTATTTAGGCGCTGCCCGCAAATACGATTACAGCGGTGTTGAAAAGATCCTGCTATTATTGCACCAATACAATCTTCGTGGTATCGGTGTACATGATGGTGGTACTTCAGATGCCGGCCTGATGAAAGAGATGGCCGTGAAAATGATGGCCTGATCATTCCATTGACTTTTCCTGATAAACAGATACAGGATATGTGAAACCTGTAAGTCTCCCACCTGCTTATGTAACAGCTTTCCGTTGTTTTCTGATCAACTTTACAGGGTTCATTATTTGCAGTTTTGCCTACGCTTTCGGGTGTTACACCTGCTTCACTTTACAATTTGATTTATGAAAAATGTTACCCGTATTCTAACCTGTTCACTGCTGGTACTGGTGGTGGCCAGTTGTTCTTCACTTAACAAATCACAGAAAGGCGCCGTTATCGGAACCGCAGGTGGTGCCGCAGTAGGTGGTGCCATCGGTAGTATGTCCGGACATGTAGGTCTGGGTGCTATTCTGGGTGCAGCAGTGGGTGGCATCGGTGGTGCTATCATTGGTCATAAAATGGATAAACAGGCTGCAGAAATTCAAAAAGACCTTCCGAATGCCAAAGTAGAAAGAGTGGGTGAAGGGATTGTGGTTGAGTTCAGCGATAAGATCCTTTTTGCTGTAAGCAGTGCCGATCTTTCAAATGAATCCAAAGCCAATCTGGATAAACTGAATACCATCCTGGTAAAATACCCGGATACCAATATTGAAATACAGGGGCATACTGATAATACGGGCTCCAGCGCCTATAACCAGAGTTTATCTGAGCGCAGGGCTACTGCGGTTAGTAATTACCTGGCGTATACAGGCGTCAATGCATCCCGTTTAACCCGTAAGGGATATGGCGAAGAAGATGCCAAATACACCAACGAAACCGTTGAAGGCAGAATGCAGAACCGGAATGTACAATTCCTGATCTCGGCCAATGCCAAGATGAAAGAGGAAGCGAAGAAAGAAGCAGGTACGTCTAATTAGAAATAATCTACATTACTATAGATAGAATCAGCGAAGTGTAACTAAACACTTCGCTGATTTTGTTTGATACCATCTATACACATGTGTTCTTCTGTAGGGTGATCTTCATTTTTGTTTCACATAGTTGATTGGTAGTATTTGGCCATGATATAGCAAAATACCGGTCCGGCAAACAGTATTACTTGAAAAATGATTCCCACAATGAATAATAATTTGTGTGCAGGATTATTTTTTTCCATTACTGGCAGAAATTTTACAAAACGCCATAAAAAAATCAGTGAGCCACCCATCCAGATGTTGAGTGTAATGAAAATAAAGGTTGCTTCGAGGCCGAGATGAAGGCGATCCTGAAACAGGAAGAATAAGACGAAGAGCGCAAAAGATAAGAGGCTCAGTAAATTTATGCGAAATTCGGGAATGCGTAACAGGTAATTGAATAGGGTGGTTTTCATAAGATGTTTTTTATTTTTTTGACACTGATGACGAGTGATGTTTTTTAGCGCACCATCAAGATTGATATAAGCAAGAAACAAAAGAGAGATGTTCTCTCAAACATCCCTCTTTTATTTCACATGATTTCTTTTGCCAAAAGATATAAGATTACAGGCCCTATACAACATAGCAAAAGTGCCAGACTGCCAAGCACCAAGCCCAGGACTTGCTTCGATTTCTGTTGAGAATTGTCATTCAGGGCTTGTATCATAAGCGCCAGAACAACAAAGCCCAATCCAGACCAAATCAGCAAAGTAAATACCAGATAGATGATGTCAGTGCTAACTTTTACTTTCCAAGTAACAACCCAGAAAATAATACAAAGTAGAATCGAAACATCAAAATGAGTGATCAGTTTTTGATCTGAGTAGGTTGATAGGAGCCGATAAAACTTATTCATAGAAATTAGATTTAGCCTTTTTTGGAATCAATACATAGTTTGTATTTTGCTGTACATATATCAAGATCTATGTAATATTTATTATACGCATATAGGTAGCCGGCACCTCCTCCAATTAGTGCACCACCCACGACACCAAATAATTTTGAAAATATCGGCTCTGGCGAAAGTAGTGATGCCGAAAAACCGATTCTGCCTCCCGCAATCGCTCCACCGCCTCCATATAGAAACACATTGTCCCAAAATCTATTCACTGCCTCTTTTTTGCATACATCTTTTTGATCGCAACAAATCTCCCCATTACAACCCCCTCCACCTTCACCCGCAGCTTCCAAAGATTCATCATACACATACGTATTATAATCAAAGCTGCTGAAATAAGCATCCACAAACTCTGTCCATAATCCGGTGGTTTGCCTGGCATTATTCGGGTAGGCATCCAGTTTGTTTTTCGCATACAAGCCCCTTGCTTTGAAATACAGCTGGCCTCCTCCTTCTGCAAAGAGCGTTTTCTTGAAATTCAATTCCTTATCCAGCGCTTTCAGATTTTCGGTGATCAAAGCTGAATAATTCTTTAACTCTGCCACCGATCTGAAATGATAGAAATCTGCGATCTGCTGCTGAAATACCGGACTCCCGGGATTGGTCTGTAATTGCAGCAACAGGTCATTACTCCGGTCTACGATCTCTTTAATGCTTCGTTTGTCTTTATATACGCGCACCAGGTATTGTGGGTCAAACCGACTGATGGCATCATTGAGGCCGATAAAAGATTCGTTTTTCGCGATCTCTTCAGCCGATACAGTAATACCACCGGGTTCTTTGGCCAGATCCTGGTTTTTACGGCAACCAAGGATGCCCATGATGCAGGCAGCAAATACTACCAGCACCAT
>CALRQQ020000489.1:0-3212 GCA_943370345.1 Chitinophaga pinensis | reverse complement strand
ATGAGGCCGAAGCTTTTATGCTGACCGACGAGCTGAAGAAAAAAAGAGAAGACGAGCTCTTTGCAAGGGAGAAGGAAGTACGCGAGCTGCAAAAGCGCCGTTTTGGTTACGAGGGCGACCTTTTTAAGGAGCGCCAGAAGCTCGTAAAGCCGGTACAGGACAAAGTTTACAACGCTGTACAGAAAATGGCCATCTCAAAAGCCTATGATTTTGTACTCGATAAAAGTGAAGGAATTACCATTATATTTGCCGACCCCAAGCTGGATAAAAGCGAAGATGTGCTGAAAGAGCTGGGTATAAAAAACTAGTGTAAACCAAACCAATCATAAATTCACTACAATGAAGAAATTATTATTTGTGTGTGTGGCTGTTGCAGCTTGCATCCTTTTTACCAACACAACCAAAGCACAGGCAGTTAAAATAGGATATTTTGATGAGCAGCTTACCTTATCCCTGTTTCCGGGTATTGGTAAAGTAGACACTTTGCTGTCCAGCTTCCAGAACGATTCACTGCGCCTGGAATATGAAGCACGCGTTTACGAATTCAACCGTGCCGATAGTATCTACAAAAAAGATTCAGCTACCATGCCTGCTAAAGCACGTGAACTGGCGCAGAAAGATTTGGGCCAGAAGCGTTATATGCTGATCAACTGGCAGCAGATCGGACAGCAGATGTATGAGCAGAAAATGGAGCAACTGCTGAATCCTTACAAACAGCGTATGTTCGATGCACTGAAACAAGTGGTTGCAGAACAGAAATATACCCTGGTACTGAATTCAAATGCCTTATCTCCTTACGCACAGCCTCCATTGCTGGATAACTTATCTATCCGTACAGCCATGAAGCTGAAACTGCCTTTGACCAAAGAGATCGAAGATGCCTGGAAAGTAGCATCTGGTGCTGGTGCCGCTGCTCCTGCTAAAAAATAAGCGAAGAAATTTCTAATAATCGTTTGTCAGAACCCCGTCCTTGCGATGGGGTTCTTATTTTTACAGTATGCAGGTAACAAAACCCATTGGTGTGTTTGATAGCGGTTATGGCGGATTGACGGTATTGAAAGAGATCGTACAAACCCTTCCCGAATACGACTATCTGTACATGGGCGATAATGCCCGTGCACCCTATGGTCCGCGTTCTTTTGATACGGTTTATCACTACACACTGGAATGCGTGCAATGGTTTTTTTCGCAGGGCTGTGAGCTGGTGATCCTCGCCTGCAATACGGCATCGGCCAAGGCTTTGCGTACCATTCAGCAAAAAGACCTGCCCCATATCGATCCCGCCAAACGGGTATTGGGGGTGATCAGGCCTACTACGGAAGTGATCGGGAACTATACAAAAACCGGAAATGTAGGAATATTAGGTACCACCGGAACGGTGCAGAGCGAGAGTTACCCCATCGAGATCGCTAAGTTTTTTCCGCAGGTCAGGGTTTTTCAGGAAGCCTGCCCCATGTGGGTGCCCCTGATCGAAAACAATGAATATGAGCGTGCCGGGGCCGATTATTTTGTGCAGCAGCACCTGAATCAGCTGTTCAGCCAATCCGGCGAAATTGATACTTTGTTACTGGCCTGTACACATTATCCCTTGCTGATCAATAAGATAAAGCAGTTTGCGCCTGCCGGAGTGCAGGTAGTTTCGCAGGGAGAGATCGTGGCAAAAAGTCTGCAGCAATACCTGACCAAGCACCCCGCCTTGGCAGAAAAATGTACCCGTAAAGGTCAGATCAGCTTTTATACCACCGATGCAACAGCCGATTTTGATACCCATGCCACCCGGTTTTTCGGTAAACCCATTGCCTCAAAACACCTGGAACTGGGCCGTAAATAGGCTTAAAAGCCCCCTGAAAAGGCGGTTTTTCGCAAAAAAACCTGCTTCTTCCTTCGTACTTCTAATGTGATTCCCCTACCTTTGCCGTCCTTTCACAAGCAGCAGTATGGTGACTGCAGGCATGAAACGAAATCATATTACCGGGTTAGTAAAAAACTAGAACATGAAACGTACATTCCAACCACACAAACGCCGTCGTAAAACCGTTCACGGTTTCCGTAAGCGTATGGAAACTGCCAATGGCCGCAAAGTACTGGCCAGCCGCAGAGCGAAAGGTCGCAAGAAACTGACTGTTTCCAGCGAAAAAGGATTAAAATAATACCCTGCCCTACGGGCTTTGGTATAAAAAATATAGCCTCATCTTTTTGATGAGGCTTTTTTAGTTTAGCAGTACAATGCCAGTTAGTAACAGTTACGCAAAAGCAGAAAAACTCAAAAGCCGTAAAGCGCTGAACGCTCTTTTTACGGGAGGGAAATCTTTTGCGGTATTTCCTGTTAAAGTATTCTGGATGCCGGCTGCACCTAACAGCGATCAGCCCATTCAGGCAGGCGTGGGAGTAAGTGCGAGGCATTTTAAAAAAGCGGTAGACAGAAATCGTATCAAACGTTTGCTGCGCGAGTGTTACCGGTTGAATAAACACAGCCTGCTGGCTACCCTGAAAGCGAAGGAGAAAAAAGTAGTTGTATTTTTCCTGTACGTTGGTAAAGAATTGCCTGACTACACCATGCTGAACGAAAAAATGCAACAGGCACTCACCAAATTCGAAGAACAGATTGTGCGCTGATCCTAACATATCCCAACCACCCCGTTCCTGGTTACAGTGGCTTGCTGTAATAGTGAGTTATCCTTTTATTTTACTGATCAGGATCTATCAATATGTGATCTCACCGGCGCTTGGTCCCAAATGCCGTTATACGCCTACCTGTTCACAGTATTCGGTGCAGGCTTTACAGAAACATGGATTGATCAAAGGTGGTTGGCTGGCCATCAAGCGCATCAGCCGTTGCCGCCCGGGTGGCGGACATGGCTACGATCCGGTACCTTAGTAATTTGAGAATGAGGGAATTTGAAAATTTGAAAATGAAGATGCCCCTTTTCTGCTAAACTACTATTAGGTGAATCTTACTCCAAACGCTGAGACGCAGAGAACAGAGAGTTGAGTTTACGCAGAGAAATGAAAATCAATCAAAGCGAAACAAAACAAGTATTTCTGACAGCATTTAAATAGTATGCTGACCTGCCATTTTCAAATTTCCACACTTTCAAATTTTCAAATTATTTTTTTTCTGCAACGGTTAAAGCCTGCAGTTTGCCGATAATTTCCCGGATCTCTTTGATGCTGTAAAACCGGTATACTTCCGGATCTTTTCCGTCTACTTT
>CALRQQ020000488.1:0-3218 GCA_943370345.1 Chitinophaga pinensis | reverse complement strand
TATTGGTCTGGTACTGGTCTTTTTCGCGGCCTTCAAAAAAGATATCTACCCCGAGTGTCGCGCTGTAGATGGGGGAGAAGACGGAAGTAGTAAGCTGACTGAACTGCGGGATGAGGGTGAATTTTGTCTGTGACATATTGCTCAGCAATTCAGCCTGCCATTTTTCACTGAACTGATAATGCAGCAGCGCCTGGAAATCGGCCGAAGAGGGTACATAATTCCCCTTGGTATCCTGGCGGCTCAGCAGGTTGCGGTTGCTCCGGTTACGGGCTCCGAGCAGGTAACTGAATTTATTGTTCTTCGTAGCGCCTTCGAGTTGCAGTCCCTGTTCCAGGATGCCTACATAGGCCGAACCTCCTGACTTGCGGGGACGTTTATACTGTATATCCAGCACCGAACTCATTTTGTCGCCGTAACGGGCCTGGTAGCCGCCATTGTAAAAACTGATATTGCGGACCATTTCGGGATTGATAAAACTCAGGCCTTCCTGCTGTCCGCTACGTACCAGGTAAGGGCGGAACACTTCAAAATCGTTTACATAGATCAGGTTCTCATCATAGCTGCCCCCGCGTACGGAGTATTGAGAAGTCAGTTCGTTATTGGATCCGACGAATATTTTGATCAGACTCTCTACGCCGGTGATAGCAGAGGGGAGGTTGAGAATGGTCTTGGGGTTGGGGCGGATCAGTCCGGTTTCGCGTCGGTCACGCTGATCGGTCACGATCACTTCCTGCAGGGTGTTCTCGCTTTTCTCCAACCGGATGGTCACCGTTTCTTCTTCCCCTTCACTCAGCAGAAAATTCTTTTGTTCCGCCCGGCGGCCGGCATAGCTGAATATGAGGGCAAAGGCTTTATCGGCTTCCACGCGGATCCGGAAATAACCAGAATCATTGCTCGTGATGCCATTGGACTGCCCCAGTATAACGACAGATACTTTGGTTAAGGGGTTTTCATTTTCATCCACCACTTTACCGGATACAAACGCGTATTTTTTCTGAGAAAAACAGAACAGAGAGAGCAGCAGGAAGAGGATCGTCAGTCCGGAATGGCGGTTGCTTATTTTCATAAGAGAATGATACCTCAAGATACGATATGTTCTCCGGCCCGCACAGTGTATCAGCGGGAAAAATAAAAATTATTGAATCCGGCAGATTGGAGGGATACTCCATCTGCTTTCATCCCCGTGATGCTGTTTTCGCAACCCACTTTGACATTGCTGAAAACGGAATGTTTTATTTCCCTGTTTTCTTCAATGATTCCGGTTAGCCGGATCGTTTTGGGAATGCCCGGGAATACCAGGTGGTAATCATAAGCTGCATTCATATAGCTGTCCGGCACAGACAGGGAAGTGATCTCTAATGTATCCTGTTGTACACGGTATCCCGGAGTCAGCAGAAAACTGTCAGCCAGGTTGTTGAAATTGCTTCCGCGAAAATACCGGCGAACCCGGATGCTATCCGCTTCGGCCTGGGTAAACCCCTTTAGTCCGAAATTAAAGCTGCCTGTAAAACAGGGGGTAGTGGTACAACTGTTCAGTATGTACAAGATTGAAATAAGGAAAATCAGTGCGGTCAGCCGGTATTTCATACCCAAACAGACAACCATAACTGTATTAGCGTTGCTTCAGATCCCGGATCATACCGATGGGATCGGGTGCTTTGAAAACGGTGCTGCCGGCAACCAGTACATCGGCACCTGCAGCTACAATGGATTGGGCGTTTTCTAAGGTCACACCACCATCGATCTCAATATGCACGTTCAGTCCGCGGTCTTCGATCATTTTCCGAAGCTGTTTGATCTTTTCGAGGGTGTAAGGAATGAATTTTTGTCCGCCAAAGCCCGGGTTCACACTCATCAGACAGACCAGGTCGATCTCGTGCAGAACATCGCTGAGGCTGTCCACCGGCGTATGCGGATTAAGGGCCACTCCGGCCTTCATGCCCAGCGATTTTATCTGCTGAATATTCCGGTGCAGGTGACGACAGGCTTCGATATGTACGGTAAGTATATCGGCCCCGGCTTTTTTGAATTCTTCCGCATATTTCTCCGGCTCTTCGATCATCAGGTGCACATCGCAGGTCTTGGCAGTGGCTTTGCGGATAAACTCAATGATCATGGGCCCGAAACTGATATTCGGCACAAAGCGCCCGTCCATTACATCCAGGTGGAACCAGTCCGCCTCGCTCTTATTCAGCATGTCGCATTCACTGCTCAGTTGAAGGAAGTTGGCGGCAAGGAGGGAGGGGGCGATGATAGCCATGTTTCAGATTTTGGCGCAAGTTAGGGAATTAAGGTATTTGTCGGCTGAGGTCCATTGACTATAACTTATCTGCCGAATCCTTAGCTGCCTTAAAACTCTGGTCCAAACCGTAAGCGCGTTGATAATTCAGTTTTGCTTCAGCTTTCTGCCCCATGGCCTGCTGGCATTTCGCGATCCAGTAGTAGTTGTCGGCATATTTTGGGGAAATGGTAAGGGCCAGGTTGAAGACCTTCATGGCATCGGTATATTTCTTCATGTCAAAAAGCACCGAGCCTTTTTCGATATAACTATCGAGGTAAGTATAATCATGCTTAATGGCTTCATCAAATGCCTGGAGGGCTTTGTTTTTATCATTGATAGAGGCATAATAGATCCCCTTGTAATAATAAGGTTCTGCATGTTCACCGAGCGAATCTGCTTTTGCCAGGGAATCGCACAGGTGCAGCACTTTGGGATTTTTTGATTCCGCATACTGCAGGGCAAGGATATAATTCAGTTCCACATCATAGGGGGTGAGCGAATACGCTTTTTCCAGCAGGGTCAGGGCTTCAGGAAGATTCCCCTTTTTGCCCAACAGGTCGGCTTTCATTTTGATCAGGTCCACCTGTTCTGGGTTTTTTTCCAGCAGACCGGAGATCAGTTGCAAGGCTTCGTCTGTCTTGCCCTGGTTGTCATAGCTGCGGGCCAGGGTCAGATTAAGCAGCAGACTTTCAGGTAGTACCGTCAGGGCCTCTTTGAGAAAGACGAGGGCTTCGGCAGGTTTGGATTCCAGCAGGAGTGAACCGATACCAAGTGCATACTGTTCATTCTTTTTCAGTTCCCAGGCTTTGCGAAAATCAGCAAGGGCCGCTTCGGGCTGTTGATTTGAATTGAGCTGAATAGCCCTGCGGAAATAAAGTTCATCTTTTTTGGGATCGTTTTTGATACTATCGGTCAGGGTCGTATAAGGAGGCGCTTC
>CALRQQ020000487.1:0-3222 GCA_943370345.1 Chitinophaga pinensis | reverse complement strand
CGGTCTGGAACCTGCAGGGGTATTGGTTGAAGTAATGAACGAAGACGGTACCATGGCCCGCTTGCCGCAATTGCTCGAGATCGCTAAAAAATTCGGCCTGAAGATCATTTCTATCAAAGACCTGATCGACTACCGCTTAAAAAGGGATTCGCTGATCGAGGAACTCGTACGGGTGGATATGCCCACCAAATACGGTCATTTTACCCTCGTGGCTTTTAAAGAAAAAACCACCGGTGCAGAACACCTGGCATTGATCAAGGGCAGCTGGACAGAAGACGAAGCCGTTCTGACAAGGGTACACAGTAGTTGTTTCACCGGCGATATCCTCGGCAGCTTCCGCTGCGATTGTGGCGATCAGCTGCACAAAGCTATGCAGATGGTAGAGCAGGAAGGCAAAGGCATCATTCTTTATATGAACCAGGAAGGAAGAGGGATCGGTCTTGTTAACAAACTCAAAGCCTACAAACTGCAGGAAGAGGGAATGGATACCGTAGAAGCCAACCTGCATCTTGGTTTTGGTATGGATGAAAGAGATTACGGAGTAGGGGCACAGATCCTTCGTCATCTTGGCGCCACCAAATTAAAACTGATGAGTAATAACCCGCGCAAACGTGCCGGATTGAAAGGGTATGGACTGGAAATGGTGGAGATCGTTCCCATCGAGATCCATCCCAACTCGCATAACCGCAAATATCTCGAAACCAAAAGGGATAAATTAGGGCATGAGATATTGGGTGACTAGAATGGGGCGTCAAACGTCAATCGTAAGACGTGAATCGTGAGTAAAGATTTCGCAATCAGTGCATTTACTTCCTACTGACTACTCACCACTCACTATTTAGCAACTGCATAAAAAAGTAACGGTCTCAATTTGATTGAGACCGTTACTTTTTTATTATCTGTGATGACCTTGATCAGTATCTTCTTTTTCTTTTTCGTACGCTTTGATGATGGCTTTTACCAGGCGGTGACGTACCACATCTTCCTCTGTTAATTCGATATGCGAAATACCATCGATATTTTTCAGGATCCGGGTTGATTTTTCCAGACCGCTGCGCATATTACGCGGCAGATCTACCTGCGTAGGGTCGCCGGTAATGATGGCTTTGGCATTGGCACCGATACGGGTTAGGAACATCTTCAACTGAAGATCATTGGTATTCTGCGCCTCATCCAGAATAATAAAAGCATTGTCCAGGGTACGTCCGCGCATATATGCCAGCGGGGCGATCTCGATGGTGCGGGTACTCATATAATAACCGAGTTTATCGGCCGGTATCATATCATCCAGCGCATCGTATAAGGGACGCAGGTAGGGATCGATCTTTTCTTTCAGGTCGCCGGGAAGAAAACCTAAACTTTCACCAGCTTCCACTGCAGGACGGGTAAGAATGATTTTCTTGACCACTTTATTTTTCAGCGCCCGCACTGCCAGGGCAACTGCGGTATAGGTTTTACCGGTACCGGCTGGTCCGATGGCAAATACGATATCGTTTCTGTCAACCGCATGCACCATTTTTTTCTGGTTCTGTGTACGGGCTCTGACGGTTTTACCATTGGGGCCGAAAACGAGAATGTCGTTGGGATTACGGTCTACGAAATTATCAACGGTTTCTGCGTCATCTCCACCCAGGATCTGTTCAAAGTAATTTTCACTCAGGTGACCATTGCGTTCGAGGTACTGAATGATGAGGTCGATCTTTTCTTTTGCTGTTTCTATTTGTTCAGGAGCCCCGCTCAGTTTTAATTGCGTCCCGCGGGAGAGGATCTTTAACAATGGGAATTTCTTTTTCAGCAAATCTAACTTTCCGTTATTGACACCAAAGAATTCGATGGGATTAACGGATTCGAGGTTAATGATGGTTTCTGTCAAGCTGATGAGATTTTAATGGATTAGTAAGATCTGAACTACTATTCCAAATTTAACTGGAAGACATAATAAAATCCTAACACTTCTTATACACAGATGTGGATAGTGTTTTGCGGGTATATTGTCTGTTACCTGTAAGAAAATTCACTGTGAAGTTTCTGTGATTTCCTGCGGAGCCTGCCGTTATAACTTTTTCAAAGCAGCGATCGTAGCAACCGGATCTGCAGATTTGAAAACGGTATTGCCCGCTACCAGTACATCTGCACCGGCTTGGAGAATAGCGCCTGCATTGTCAAGTGTAACACCACCATCGATCTCGATCAGGGTAGAAGAACCGCAGTCATTGATCATTTGTTTCAGTGTACGGATCTTATCGAGTGTGCGGGGAATGAATTGTTGTCCGCCAAAGCCCGGATTCACACTCATCAGGCAAACCAGGTCAATATCCTGTATGATATCGGCCAGTAGCGATACCGGCGTATGTGGATTCAGCGCAACCCCCGCTTTCATGCCCAGGCTTTTGATCTGTTGCAGGTTGCGGTGCAGGTGCGGACAGGCTTCGATATGCACGGTAAGAATATTGGCACCGGCTTTCTGAAAAGCTTCTGCATATTTACCGGGCTCGAGAATCATCAGGTGTACATCGCAAACTTTGGTAGTGGCTTTACACACCCTTTCAATTACCGGGAATCCAAAGCTGATATTGGGTACAAAACTTCCGTCCATCACATCCAGGTGCAGCCAATCGGCCTGGCTGGTATTGATCATATCACAATCTTTCTGCAAATTCAGAAAATCGGCACTTAAGAGGGAGGGAGCAATGATAGCCATGGTTCAATTTTAATGCTGCGAAATTGCGGAATTTATTGGTTGGCTGCGATTAAATTTATTTTGCACCTAAGCGGTTCAGGGCTGCGGCAGCTTCTGCTAATTTCGGATCCAGGATTAAAGATTTCCGGTAATTATCAATGGCTTCTGCGGGTTGTTTCAATATTTCCTGGCATTTGGCGATCCAGTAATAACCATCTGCATAAGTGTTTTTTATGGTTACCACCGTTTGGAATATCTGTAACGCTTCCTGGGTCTGGTGGTGATCAAAATAGAGGAAGCCTTTTTCCATATACGCTTCCATATAATTCAGGTCGTTGCGGATACAATTGTTGAAAGATTCGATCGCTTTTGCCTGATTACCAGTTCTTGCGTAGTAGACACCTGTAATAAAATGGCAATGTGCCACATACTCTCTGCCCATTCCGGAAGCCATCAGTTCCTGGCAGATCCGCAAAGCCGTGGTATCCTTTCTCTCCGCCAGCAGGTTGGCCGCAGCCAGCATGGCATCGGGTGATGGATAG
>CALRQQ020000486.1:0-3233 GCA_943370345.1 Chitinophaga pinensis | reverse complement strand
AAAGATAGTTGGGGTGGCAACGTTGTCAAAACAAAATACGCAACCGGTTATGGTTGCGTATCTGTGGTTATGCGAAACGGTATGCTATTATTTTGTTTTGCCCTTGGCCGCAGGAATTACTTCACCATCTATGGTAAGCACCATGGGTAATTGCTGGTTAGCGAATTTCACATTCACATTTTTCTTGAAAGTGCCCATCGCAGCTGCATTGTAAGTTACTTTAATGGTGCTCGATTTACCCTTCAGGATCGGGTCCTTGCTGTATTCAGGTGTGGTACAACCACATTCTGCATTGGCAAACTCGATCACCGCTGGTTTGTTACCGTTATTGGTGAAAGTGAATATGTAAGTAGCGGGCACATTCTGTTTGATCTTACCAAAACTGTGAGCCGTTTTCTGGAATACGATCTCGGGTGATGATTGTGCGTTAACGAAACCGGCTATCAGCAGGCTGGCCATGAACAGGATCTTTTTCATTGTAGGGATTGATTTAAAAAGTAAAATTACAGAATCAGGAACTACGGAAAGCCAAATCTGTGCCAAAGCCTGTTTTTTAGCCAAATTTTTGAGATCAGCTGCCCCCGCCCCCCGTTTGGGGATAAATCGTGTTTTTTAGCGGATAAACTAATTTACGTTAGTCTATTCCGCGGGTAATGTTATTTTTGCTCAATGGAACAAACATCTGCACTAGGGTACAAAGACGATATGCTTTCTTTTGAGGGCTTTCGCAATACCATATTGGATGATTACAGAACGGCGGTAGTGAGCAGGGAAGTGAGTTTGCTGGGCAGGCGAGAAGTACTGACCGGTAAGGGTAAATTCGGCATTTTCGGCGATGGAAAAGAAGTGGCGCAGATAGCGATGGCGAAATTTTTTCAACCGGGCGATTTCCGCAGTGGGTATTACCGCGACCAGACCTTTATGTTTGCTGCAGGACTGGCCAGTGTAGAGCAGTTCTTTGCACAGTTATATGCCGATCCCGATGTGAAGAATGATCCTTTCAGCGCAGGCCGGCAGATGAACGCGCATTTTGCCACCAGGTTTGTAGATGAGAACGGTAACTGGCTGGATCTGGCCAACCGTAAAAATATTTCTTCCGACATGGCCCCCACCGCCTCGCAGATGCCGAGGGCGTTGGGATTGGCCTGGGCCTCTAAATGTTTCCGCAGTGCCAGCCATACCGATCAGTTTGAATCATTGAGTCACCACGGAAACGAGATCTGTTTCTGCACCATTGGCGATGCCAGTACTTCTGAGGGCCATTTCTGGGAAACGATGAATGCGGCCAGTGTATTACAGGTACCGCTGGCAGTATTTGTTTGGGATGATGGTTATGGTATTTCGGTTCCCAAAAAATACCAGACCACCAAAGATTCCATTTCTGAAGCTTTACGCGGTCTCGAGAAAGAAGAGACCACCAACGGGATCCGGATCTATAAAGTAAAAGCCTGGGATTATGCCGGTATGTGCGAAGTATTTGAAGAAGCGTTGCAGCAGATGCGCGAAACACATGTACCAGCTTTGTTCCATGTAGAAGAAGTGACACAGCCACAGGGGCACTCTACCAGTGGCAGTCACGAGCGGTACAAAACACCGGAGCGACTGGATTGGGAGAAAGAGTGGGACTGTATCAAAAAAATGAAAGAGTGGCTGATAGAAACCGGTTTATCGAACGCAGAAGAACTGACCGAGATAGAAGCGGGTGCCAAAGAATATGTGCGCAACAGCCGTAACAAAGCCTGGGAAAAATACCAGGCGCCGATCAAAGAAGCTGCCACCCGTGCTGCAGAACTGATCAGGGGTATGATGGTAAATGATATGGAGAAATACAATCATTTACAGAAACTGGCCACAGAACTACAGAGTCATAAAGAACCTTTACGTCGCGATGTGCTGCGTACACTGGCTCTGGCCATGGAAACAGCGCCAGCTTCTCCTACTATATCTGAACTGAAAGACTATTACAACGAACTGCTCGAAGAGAACCGTGCCCTCTATAACAGCGATCTGTATAACGAAGGCGCAAAAAGTGCACTGAAGGTTCCGGAAGTAAAACCGATGATTGCTTTTGATGCACCGGTAGCCAATGGCTATGAAGTGCTGAATAAATATTTTGATGCCTTGTTTGCCAGCAATCCCTATGTGTATGCATTCGGAGAAGATGTGGGGTATATCGGTGATGTGAACCAGGGTTTTGCCGGACTGCAGGATAAACATGGTAAAGACAGGATTTCTGATACCGGGATCCGTGAATTAACCATTGTAGGGCAGGCCATTGGTTTATCGCTTCGTGGTTTGCGTCCGATTGCAGAAATTCAATACCTGGATTACCTGCTCTATGGTTTGCAGCCGTTGAGTGATGATGTATCTACTACGCATTTCCGTACCAAAGGACAGCAAAGCTGCCCGGTCATTATCCGTACACGTGGTCACAGACTGGAAGGCATCTGGCATAGTGGTTCGCCATTGGGTATGATCATCAATTCGCTGCGGGGTATGTATATCTGTGTGCCGAGAAATATGGTGCAGGCAGTGGGGATGTATAATACCTTGTTACGCGGAAATGATCCGGCCATGATCATTGAATGTCTGAACGGATACCGCCTCAAGGAAAAAGTGCCGGCTAACCTGCTGGAATATACGGTGCCACTGGGTGTGCCGGAAATCGTGCGGGAAGGAGAAGATATTACACTGGTTACCTATGGTTCTACCCTTCGTATTGTGGAAGATGCCGTAGAACGGTTACAACAGATGGGAATCAGTTGTGAATTGATTGATGTACAGACTTTATTGCCCTTTGATATCCATCATGTCATTCTCGGATCACTCAAAAAAACCAGCCGCATTGTATTCATAGATGAAGACGTGCCTGGTGGTGCAGCTGCTTATATGTTCAGTAAAGTAATGGAAGAGCAGAAAGCGTTCCAGTGGCTGGATGTGGCACCGCGAACCATTACGGCACAGGCGCACAGACCCGGTTATGGCAGTGATGGTGATTATTTCAGCAAACCCAATGCAGAAACAATTATTACGGTGATCCAGGAAATGATGCAGGAATAATACCGGATGTTGATATCAATTTAGTTTAATGCCATGGCTAAAACTGCCGATCCCAAAATTTCCGGAACAGCCGAAGTGCTTTTATTTCTGGACAATTGCCAGCATCCGCTGAAACCAGCAATGGAATTTTTGCGCAACTTGATTCTTGCCTCAGACAAAGCCATTACAGAACA
>CALRQQ020000485.1:0-3241 GCA_943370345.1 Chitinophaga pinensis | reverse complement strand
GGGTTGCCGAGCATTGGCTTAATCCCAGACCACATTGGTCAAACACATCTTTTCCATCGATGGCATCAATGATATTGATCACAGGCTGGTTCTTTTGCTTTGCTGTTATATAGAAACCGCCGGTAGGCCCTTTGGCACTATTGATCACTTTTTCTTTTACTAACACCTGCAGCATTTTTCCTACGGTATGTTCACTGGCTTGAATATACAAAGCGATCTCTTTGATACTGCTTTTTTCATCCCGCTCAAAACGCGATGCGAGATAGATCACCGCTTTAATGGCTGTTTTACAGGTAAGACTCAGCATTTATTTTTCATTTAAAAATTCTTTTCCCTCCGGTGAGATCATGGCATGATTCCAGGGTGGATCAAAGGTCAATTCGCAGGCTACTTCATAACCGGGGAATGCCAGTTTCAGGCGTTCTTTCACCGCAGTATTGATCGAATCGCCCATGGGACAAAACTGCGTGGTTAATGTCATGGTACAATAGATCATACCGGCAGGCTCATCAAAATCGAGTTGATAGATCAGGCCCAGGTCCACTACATTCACACCGATCTCCGGATCTACCACATCCTGCAGTGCTGCCAGGGCAACGGTAGTTTGCAGTGTATTATTGGTGATCACATTCATACAGCAGCGGCTTTATGCAACAATAATTTTATCACATTCCAGTTATATAAAAAGGCTGTGATGAGCAGCAATACGGAACCTGTTTGCAGGATCCATGACTGCTGCAAAAATAAGCCGGCCGTAAATACAATAAACCCGGCAATATAAGACACCCCCATCCAGTTAAACACCGCCTGCGCAAAAAGATCCTTCGGGTTAGGGGTTTTTCCTTTACCGGCCAGATCATGATATACTTTATTCCAGACAATAAAAGGCAGGGTTTTAAAGGTCATGCCCAATATGATCGCAGTTATCCAACCGAAAAAAACAATGAATCCGTAAGCGATCACGAGTTGATTGTTAACAGCAGGTGACAGGATCAGCCATACAATAATCACTATCAGAAAAAGGATGGGCAGGAGCAATAACAAAACGGATAACAAAGACAGCTGCATGGGTTCATCCACTTTTTTCCGGATCCGCTCCTGGTAGGACCTGAAACAAAAAAGACCAAACAGTACGATAGCGGCTGTGATGGCAACTAATGGTGCTGCCAGTAACCATCGATTATCCGTATACAGGAACAGAAAAACAAAAGCCAGTAAGCCCGTATTGATCAGGATATAGATCCACCACAATGTTTTGGTATGGGTATATTTGGAGATCAGGAACATAGGTATCAGGCGGGAACCTACTCCTGTTACCAGCAGGAGAAACCAGCCCACAATGCCCATGTGCGCATGCAGCGATAGATAAGTGAGCGAACCGGCAGGTAAAAGCGGTTGCGAAAAATTACATAAGAGCAGCAAGCCAACCACTGCAGTGGCCAGTAACCAGAGCGTGGCTGTAAAAACAGACAATGCGTGTATGTTTTCTTTTTTGCTCCGCACCATACTGGTGGCCAGGTTGATTAGAAAGGAAATGATGGCACCTATTAATAACAAAGCTCCTGTTTGCGCAGGCCAGCCTACATCAAACACATAAAAACCATACAGCAGTAAGGGAATACCGACAGCCGCCAGCAGAAAGGAAACATGGGCCAGCGAGGTACTGTACAATGGGCCTTCGATCAGTACGGGTACCAGTTGGTGACTGGCCCCCAATATGATCATGGTACCCCAGCCCAGCGCCATGGTATGCGTGATGGCCAATGTATGGGGATGAAAATAATGCCCCTGCAGATCAGCTGTTGATAGAAACAACAACACGGTAGCTACCAGGAAAGCGATAGCTGCATAGAAGTAAAATGGTAACACCACCTGGTAAGAAGTGGTGGTAGCAGATCCGGTATGGTCTTGATTGGCAAACATATCAGTCCTTGTATATAAGGAGGTGAACCTCTGTTTCACTGATCTCTTTTACGCGATAACTAAGGTTTCGTTCCTGCAGTTCGGGAAGTAAAAATACAGGAATGCGTTTGTGGTAAACGAACAGCGCTTTTTCTGCCGGCAAGGTTTCCAATGCTTCCAGAATAGTGTGCATGGGTAAGGGCATTTCGAGATGCCGTACATCCACCATAACCAGTTTGCCGGAAAAGCGTTGCAGGATCTCATCCCACCCAACGGTAGCAGATGGATCAGGCTTTTCTACAACCAGAGCCTGTGCTCCTGCCTTATAAAAGTAGGTATTCACCAGTCCGGCATTCACCGTTTCCGTAAAAGAGGCAAACCCTTTCTTACCCAGTAAACTTTTTAAAGGCGTAGGATCGAAACTGTTGATCAGTTTCAACACCTGCTGCTCCTGCAGGCCACTCACTTTTTCAATGATGATGGCCAACGGATCTTTTCCGGTCTCGATCACCGGGCGTACATCCAGTTCTACCATACGGTCAGGTGTCAGGTTTTTTAAAAAGTGCGGAATCTCATTAACGGTTTCCGGTTCCATCACAGCAGTTGTCAGCCGGTCTATCGTGAAGTCCAGTGGTGCTAATTGTGTAAAAAAATCCTCCACTGTACAACCACCCAAACTGGCTGCCATGGCGATACTCGTTCGGCCAGCCATTACTTTACGCAGGATCGGGTTCCGCAGTTTGGTGAACCTCGGCGAAAGTGCAATGATTCTTTCCAACGCATCGGGATGCGCTTTGATCAGTGCGGCGATTTTGGTATTGGCATTGATCTGCATATCAGGCAAAGTATTGATCAAAGAGTTGGATCTGCGCTTCTATCTCGTGCAGTATAACAACTGCATTTTCAACAGAAACTTTTTTCAATGTATTCACATTTTTTACCAATGGCAGCAACCATTGATGAAGTGCATCATGATCCGGCCCTTTCATACTGCATTCGCTTATCATCTTATCCAATCCCTTCTGCAAGGCCTCGGCAGTCAGACTGTAATTAACCGGATTTTGCTTTAATGCATCTGCTACCACTTTCTTCAGTAAAGAAACATTGGCCAGTGTTCTGGCATCAGCTTTCCATTTAACACCGTTGTGCAAGCTGAGACCTGCGTGATCCGCCGGTGGTGGTTCCGCAATGGTGTCAATCATAACCTCTTCCGTTACTGTATCAGCATACGCAATTGTTCTTTTTTCCATTATCGGGCCAGACCCGCAGGCGAGTAATAGTACTGACAGTAAACAACACAATACCAGTTTCATCTTGTTTTATTTAGATCCAGAAAATA
>CALRQQ020000484.1:0-3246 GCA_943370345.1 Chitinophaga pinensis | reverse complement strand
ATCACATCCTTATTAAAGGTCGGGAGCCAGCTCATGATACTCTGTTCGATGAGTACATAGAAGAAAGCACAGCCGATGAAGACCAGAACAAGGGGGAGAATGATCAGTTTCATCATACCACTGAAATCATCTGACAGGGATGTTGCTTCTTTTTTTTCTTCCTGCTTAACGGCCGTTTCATCCAACGGAGCGGATAATAAGAGCAGGAAAGCAATTGCGGAGAGCACGGCAAGCAGGTAGTAAACGGAAAACCAGGTACGGGATTCCGGGTGATCATTGTCCACAAAGGCGCTGAATATAAAGTTGCCACTGAGTACGCCCACCATAAAGAAGGATTCGAGAAAACTCATCAGGCTCAGGTGTTCTTTCTTACTGCTGGTCACAATACCGAGTGTGGCGAACACGCTTACTTTGATCAGGGCAAAACTGATCCCTGTCACTGCGAACAGCATTTTGGTCATCCAGAAACTGTTCATGGACGGCATAGCAAGGCAAATGAGGGTCACGAAGGCCAGGGCGGCCAGCATGGTCTTTTTATAACCGATCCTCACTACATAGGAAGCGATGAGGAAGGAAGTGATGGCAATGCTGAGGTCTTTGAAGGCTTCCAGTACACTGGCTGCTCCTTTGCTGACGTCATAATTATTCTGCACCTGCAGGATCACGGTACCCACGCTGTTCAGCAGGATAGCAAATACAAAATAGTTCAGGAACAGGGAGAGTTTGATCTTGGTGGTATTCATTGGCAATCGTTTCAGGTAGTATTAAAAATAACCCTTCATTCCGGAGCGGGCAAATACCGGTCCGACCTATAACGTTTGCGGGGATAACTTAGGGCTCAGATCGAGCCGCCTTCGATCAGATCGGCTTCGAGATAAGAAATTTCCGGAAAGGGTTCGTTGCGGATCGCGGACATCATCTGTGAAAATGCCAGTGTACCCAGTTTGCCGCCATTGGTTTCCACATAGGTAATCTTTGGGTTATACATGGTAGGGAAGAGTCCGTTGCTGATACTGATCACCGAAATTTCATCCGGTACTTTCAGTTGTTGTTCATGAATGGCCTGCATCACACCCACGAGGATCATATCGCCCATACAGAAGACCACATCGGGCCGGTCATGACTGCGCAAGGCGGATAGACAGGCCTCCCTTGATGCATCAATACCTTCGGGGTAGTCAATGCGGATCTGCGGGACCGGCGCTTTTTTCTCCAGTGTTTCCCTAAAGGAGGCCGCCCTCATTTTGGTAATACTCAGGTGCGGATGACCAAAGAGGCCGAGTACTTTTTTCTTTTTCTTCTGCAGGATCACTTCAGCCGCGAGCCGTGCAGCTTTGGCATCCGATAAACATACTTTATGATAACCGGGTAATTCAGGAACCCGGTCAAAGAACACCACCGGGATCTTCAGGTCACTCAGTTTTTGAAAAGCCTGCATATCTTCTGTCTCGATCGATACGGAAGCAAATACTCCCGATACCATATTCTTGCGGAACAGGTGAAGGTTGGCGTTTTCGATCTCCAGCAGATCCCTGGATTGCATGATGAGCACGGAGTAGCCCTGTTCGCGGGCGAGCTTTTCCACGGCAGCAATAAAAGAGTCGTAAAAATAATTGTCGATAGAAGGTACCAGTATGCCCAGCACATGACTTTGCCGGGTCCTTAGTTGTACAGCATTGTGATTGGGTTCATATTCCAGGGCGGTGGCCAGTTCCCGTACACGGGTCTTGGTGCTTTCGGAAATATCAGGATGGTTCTTCAGGGCCCTGGATACAGTAGATATACTGATACCCAGCACTTCTGATAGTTTTTTCAGCGTGCTTTGCTGCATGAATAATGGTTAAGCAATCAGGATTTAGCAATCGATGTCATTCTAAAGATAATGGTATTTATACAAAACCAAAAAGGCGTTGTAAAGAATTACAACGCCTTGCTGTGCTTATGTCAGAAAAAAGATTATTCTGCACCGTCAGTCCGGGCCCGGGCAATCGCAAATGCCCCGACATTATTTCCGCACTTCAGTCCTTCTTCACAATCACTGCGGTAGTGAATGGCTCCATACAAACGGGAGTTACTGGCTTCTTTCGCCATCGCTGTATAGTCGTTGGCCTTTGCGGGGAGTATATGTCCCAGGATCGTGGCGGCTGCCCCGCTGAAAGTAGAATGACCTGATGTGTAGGCTGGAAAATTGGGAAGACCGGTCAGTGTTTTGATCCGGGGGTCAACCTGTGTGGGACGTGGATTGAAGTAAGTGTACTTCGCATCCCAACAGGCAATGGCCGCATCCATCAGGGCCATATTCAACAACGCCATATTCCTGGCCCAGCGAACTTCACTGAAATTTTGGTTGATAAAATCATCGGCTGCGATCGCATTCCAGTGACCGGGTGGTGTATAGGTACCGGTGCCATCGGCCCAGAAATGTACGATGCGGATCTGTTCACGGGTGGCATTCCTGCTGAACTGTAATATTTCTTCGGTTTCTTTTTTGAATTGAGCGGAACTGGTAGAAGGAGGTGGTCCGGGTCTGATCTGTGTAACCATCGTCAGCGAATCAAAGAGGAAGGTGCGTACCTTACCGAATGCCGGAAGCATAGGCGGACGTTTCGGCGCATCCTGACTGATCCACGGAATTTCACCACGGGCGATCGCATCGTTCTCCAGTTGGGTCCATAGGGTCTGGTTGCCCACTGCTGCACCGGCCCTGTCGCCACGGGCACGGGTCACAAACTTTTGTGCTACAGAACGGCCCAGCTGCTCACCGGCTTCGAGGTCGCTGCGTACATTGGCACCGGCAATGAGCCTGGCTCTTTTATGCTCTTCTGCTTTTTGTTGTATATAATCCTGATCGCCCGGGAACAGGAGTTTCAGCAATTCCACAGATACGCCCACCACCACGGCATCTTCTGACGGGTAAGAAGGTAATGCGGACGTGGGTATCAGAGATTTGATAGTAGGATCGACCGTATAAGGTGCCGCCCGGTTATACTGGTTTTTATAGTGCCAGGCCGACACCAATGCATCATATTGGGCAGCGGCTATATAGGCATAGGCCCTGGCAGCATAGGGTGGGTTGGCAAAGGGAAACTGCGGGTAGGCCAGCGGGTTAGTCGCACTGGGAATGGGATAAGTGCCATCGGCATTCTGGTATGGAGCCAGATTGTGTTTGGCCACCAGTTCCCGCATGATCTCATTCCAGCGGAGTACGGCACCCGCACTCCAGTAACTGACCAGGTCTTTTTCATC
>CALRQQ020000483.1:0-3249 GCA_943370345.1 Chitinophaga pinensis | reverse complement strand
TGGCACCCAACAAAGAATACTTGTTATTACTCGCCCAGCCTGCCATCAAAATCCCGATCACAGAAAGGGAAGAAACAGCTGATACATAGAGTACGCCAATATTGATATCCCAGATCTGAAAATTTTTGGCAAATGCGATCGGTGCGAGCAACAGCATGGCCACGATCATTACTACAAAGGGAGCAAGGTTGAACAGGAACTTATCTGCCAGATCGGGCGTAAGTCCTTCTTTCATGATCAGTTTCACCGTATCGGCCACCGTCTGAAACATCCCACCCGGTCCTACCCGGTTTGGTCCCAGTCTGATCTGTATATGCGCGGCCACTTTCCTTTCCATCAGTACCAATACCAGTCCCAGCACCGCAAACAAAGAAATGGCCAGCAGTATCACAATGGCGCATTCGATCAACAAAGCAACCTGCGGGTTGAATGTGTTGAGCAACCAGTTTTGTATCGTGCCTGTTATGCCTTCTAAACTGAACATCGCTTATAAATTACTTTCGTTTATGATCGTTGTATGGTCAATTGTGAATGATGAATTATCAATACCCTATTCACCATTGCCCATTGACAATTCACTACTCTCCACTCCCTATCTGTCAATATCCGGTATCACCAGGTCCAATGTTCCCATGGTGGCCATCAGGTCTCCGATCTTGCTGCCCCTGGCCATATGATCCAGTGCTGAAAGATTGGAGAATCCGGGTGAACGGTATTTGATCCGGTACGGCGTAGTTCCTCCCTCACTTACCAGGTACACACCCAGTTCGCCACGGGCTGTTTCTACTCTTGTATAAAACTCTCCTTTTGGTGGTTTCAGTACCGCTTTTGTTTTGGTCTGAAATTCTCCTTCCGGAATAGCGTCTATCAGTTGTTCGATGATGCGGATAGACTGGTTCATTTCTCTTACCCTTACCATATAGCGGGCAAAAGAATCTCCGGCCGTATCGAGCACTTCATCAAATTCCACTTTATCGTATACTTCGTAAGGATAGAGCTTGCGGATATCGCAACTTACACCGCTGGCCCTTGCCACAGGTCCGCTGCAGCCGTAAGAGATCGCATCTTCTTTGGATAAAATGCCTACTCCTTTGGTACGGCTCTGGAAGATCACGTTATTGGTAACCAGGTCTTCGTACTCGGTTACTTTATACTTGAACTGTGTTACAAATTCTTTTACTTTCTGCTGAAAGGAAGGATGGATATCATACATCACACCACCCGGCACCATATAGTTCATGGTTAATCTGGCTCCGCAGGTTTCTTCCATGATATCTGTGATCAGCTCCCTTTCACGGAATGCGTAGAAGAAAGGAGTGAAAGCCCCCAGGTCCATCGCCATAGCACCGATCCACAGTTCGTGCGAAGCAATGCGTGTCAATTCATTCATCAATACCCTGATCACTTTGGCGCGTTCGGGCACTTCTATCTGCATGGCTTTCTCCACTGTCATGGCACAGGCCAGGTTATTGATATGTGCAGAGAGATAATCCATCCGGCTGGTTACATAGGTAAACTGCCGGTAGGTAAGACTCTCCGTCATTTTCTCGATAGAGCGGTGGATATAACCCAGGTGGGGTTCAATTTTTTTGATGGTTTCGCCGTCGAGTGTGATCACAAGATGCAACACGCCATGTGTGGCAGGGTGCTGTGGCCCCATATTGATCACCAGTTCGCCTTCAGGACCGTCTGCTGTGGTATCTTTTATCACATCTGTTTGCGTATACATGCCCGGCTACAGTTTTATCATATTAATAGGATCCTCAAAATCTTTCCGCAAGGGAAATCCTTCAAAATCATCTGTCAGTATCAGCTTGCGCAGATCAGGATGATTCAGAAATACCACACCGAATAACTCGAACACTTCCCGCTCATGAAATTCAGCAGTACGCCAGATATCGCAAACGGTTTCAATTTCGGGTTTAGTCCTGTCCAGATTGGCTTTTACTACAATATTATGCCTGTGTGTGGTGGAAGAAAGATGGTACACCATGGTAAGATGGGTTTTCCAGTCAACACAGGTAAGACAGAACAGGTAATCAAAGTGCATGGCCGATTGGCGCAGTCCCTGAGCCAGCGCTTTCCATTTAGCCGGTTCTACGAGAATATTCAGCCACTCGCCTGTTTCGTCAAAACTAACGGAGGGTTCCAGGGCGAGGATCTGTTCTTTGAGTGCTTCGTTCGTCATACAATTTCTTTATACTAGGCTTTTGATTGCTCGCGGATCTGTTCGCGGGTCAAACCACTTTTTATCTTTTCCTGTAAACTGATCATGGCATGCAGTAAAGCTTCCGGTCTGGGCGGACATCCGGGGATATATACATCTACCGGAATAATATGATCGGCTCCTTTAACTACTGAATAGGTATTGTAAAAAAAAGGTCCGCCGCTGATAGCACAGGCACCCATGGCAATGACGTATTTGGGATCTGGGATCTGGTCGTACAAACGTTTCAGTACAGGTCCCATTTTATTCACAATAGTTCCGGCAATGATGATCAGATCGGCCTGCCTTGGGGAGGCGCGCGCCACTTCAAATCCAAAGCGGGAAAAATCGTATTTGGCCGATGCGGTAGACATCATTTCGATGCCACAGCAACTGGTAGCAAAAGTGAGGGGCCATAAAGAGTTGGAGCGTGCCCAGTTAATCAGGCCATCAAAACTGCTGACAATAATACCGCCGCCTGCTGTGGGAACAATGTCTCCCGGAAAATCAGCTTGTTCCCGTAATGTATCTGTTAACTCCATTTCAATGCTCCTTTTTTATGTGCATATAAAAAGCCCATGAACAATATAAATATGAAGATGAAAATCTCTACTAAAGCGATGATCCCTATTTTCTTTACCACCACGGCCCAGGGATAGAGGAAAACCAGCTCCACATCAAAAATGAGGAATAGCAATGCAAACAGGTAATAACCTACATGAAACTGGTGCCAGGGAGAAGTTTGTGTGGGAATTCCACATTCGTAAGGCTGGCCTTTCTGTGGATTGGTACTTTTCTTCAGCAGGAACTTTCCAACCAGGATGCCGCCGGCAGAAAAGAGGATGGCTGCCAGACCCAAAGCGATCAAAGAAATGGCTCCCATATGCAGATTCGGGTGTGAATTTTATACCCACCCCAAATTACGGAATTTCATATCAAAAAAATGATGTAGACAAAGAATTGCAACGCTTATTTCAAAAAAAACAGAAATAGCAGAAAATCATCGGAAATCCTTTCTTTCCAACAAATGACTTTCATCATTT
>CALRQQ020000482.1:0-3262 GCA_943370345.1 Chitinophaga pinensis | reverse complement strand
AACAGGAGAAAAAGAACAGATAATAATATTACATAGCCCCAGGTACGGTGCAGCAGCAGGTTGTCCAGTTTATCGGAGAACATTTTTTTCTCCAGCGGTCCGGGTTCTACCACATGTTTCTGCATGATCTGGCGGATGCGGGTATACCGCTGCATGATCTCTTCTGCCTGCGTTTTAGTAGGATTGAACCTGTTATCGATCTCTATCTGTTCTACAATTTCCTGCTCCTGTTCGGTTAACGGAAAGTTTTCGTGGTTGATGAGGTAATGGATCCCCGCATAATCACTCAGCTTCGGAAACAGCGATTGAACGGCTTCGATGGCAGCTGGTGCCAGTTTGCGGGTGTCCATAAAATCGCGGACCTGTATACCGGAGTTCATTTTCACCACCTGCGCCAATACTTTTCTGATATCACCCAGTCCTTTGTTTTTCCGCGGGTTCACAGCCACGATCGGAATACCCAACTCGGCCTGCAGGCCATTGATATCTATTTCAATGTCTTTTTTAGCGGCAATATCGGTCATGGTCAAAGCCATCACCACGGGAACTTTCAGGTCAATGATCTGGCTGCAGAACAGGAGGTTTCTTTTGAGGTTACTGGCATCGGCCACCAGCAATACAATATCGGGTCTGATCTCTGCATCGGCCCCCATCAATACTTTATAAGCCACCCATTCATCGCCCCTGCGCGGATAAAGGCTGTAAGTGCCGGGCAGGTCTATCAGTTCGGCAGGTAAACCGGGTTCGAGTTGTATATGTCCGGTCTTTTTATCAACCGTAACACCCGGAAAATTGCCCACTTTCTGGTTCAGGCCCGTTAAGGCATTGAACAGCGAAGTTTTTCCGCTATTCGGGTTACCAACCAGGGCAATATGTAAGGCAGGTGTAGACAAATGGATTGAATGGTTGCAAAAGTAGCCGCAAAGAAGGGGTATGAGTTACGAGATTGGGAACAGAATCTGACCGATTTTGGTAATGGGTAGCAATAAGACCATATCATCCACTTATTTTTGCGGCATAAACTGAACCTTGTATGAAACAAATACTGCTGGTACTGGTACTGGTACCCGTTTTTTCCTTTTCCCAAAGCAAGCGAAAAAAACGTCTTGCCGAAGAAAAAGCCAATGCAGAACTGGTTACCAACCTCTCAGCGCATGTACAATACCTGGCCGATGATAAACTGGAAGGCAGAAGATCCGGATCAAAAGGAGAAGAACTGGCCATGCAGTATATTATACAGCAGTACACACAAATGGGACTGGAACCCAAGGGCAACCAGGGTTTTATACAGGAATTTCCGGTAGACGAAGGCCGCCAGATAGAACCCTCCAGTTTTGTAACGGTGGAAGGAAAAACCCTGTTATTGGGTAAAGAATACCAACCCCTGGCTTTCAGTGGTACCGGTAAAGTAAAAGGCAATCCTGCCATGGCCCTCAGCGAAGCGAGACAACCCTGGTTCAAAGACCTGAAAGACCTGCTGGAGGAAAACAAGAACAATCCGCATTTTGACATAGAAGAAGAGATCAAAAAAATGGCCAATGCTGTTGCGGCAAAAGGTGCTACCGCTTTGTTCCTGTATAATACCTCCACCCTTACCGATAATATCCGCTATAATAAAAACGATAAAAGCCAGGCGCTGAAGATCCCTGTGATCTATATTACCAAAGAAGGTTATGATGCTTATTTTTCTGATCATGCTGCAACACTGGCGGTAGAGCTGGCTGTGTTCATTGCCGAGAAAAAAAGAACCGCCCGCAACCTGGTGGGTTTTATCAATAACAATGCAGCAAATACCGTGATCCTGGGTGCACATTACGATCACCTGGGATATGGGGAGGATAAAACAGCCCTCGATACCGGTCACCTGATCCACAATGGAGCCGATGACAATGCCAGCGGTACCGCAGCCCTGATCGAGTTGGCGAGAATGCTGAAGAAAAAAGCACCGGTAAATAACAACTACCTCATCATTAATTTTTCAGGCGAAGAGCTGGGATTATTGGGAAGTAAATACTGGTTAGACAATCCCACCACCACCATCACGCCCAATTACATGATCAATATGGATATGGTGGGCAGATACGATACATCGCATAAACTCACCATTGGCGGATACGGTACTTCACCCGTATGGGGAGAAGTGTTCAGCAAGCCGGCTACTACACTCGTTACCCGTTTCGATAGCACTGGTAGCGGTCCCAGCGATCATGCTGCTTTTTACCGGAAAGACATGCCCGTATTATTTCTCTTCACCGGCAGCCACAGCGATTACCACAAAGCCACTGATGATTGGGACAAGATCAATTACACCGGTCAGCGCGATATTGTAAAACTGGTGTACCAGATCATTGAAACAACAGACAGCAAAGGCAAACTTCCCTTCACCAAAACCAAAGACCCGCAAACCGGCCGCAGCAGCGGGTTTAAAGTAAGTCTGGGTGTGATCCCCGATTATGGTTTTACCGGAACCGGTATGCGGATAGATGGGGTTAGTCCGGGTAAACTGGCCGAAAAGATCGGGCTGCAAACAGGAGATATTCTGTTGCAGCTGGGTGAGTATACTTTTATAGATGTGAACAGTTATATGCAGTCTTTGGGTAAATTCAACAAGGGTGATAAAACCCAGCTGAAGATCAAAAGAGGTAAGGAAGAAAAAACATTCGATATCGTATTCTAAAAAACTGCTGGGTTTACGCAGCGGGCTAATAAAGAACTATGCGGCTTAGACTGGATATAGAAGAACTGAATGATGACTTCTTTGAAGACACCCGTTTACTGGGCATCACTGCCCCGGTAAAGAATTACCAGTTCTGTCTGCAGTTGAATAACCAGCTGGGGTACCAGTTCCGTCTGAACAATGATATCGAGATCCATCTCCGCAGAAAAGAACGCAGTTATTATTTCTCGGTATACCAATCGCCCGAACCCAATAGTTTTTTGGTGCATTACCTCTATCATAACCACTGCGATGGTGAATACCTCTTACCCGAATTCAAGCACATGGATTTTTTGTGGCTGATGAAGGGAGACCTGGTAGATGCGGAGAAAGGGGAGTGGATCAAACAATCAGTACGAACGATGAACGGTGTACAGCTGGTAGCCGAACTAACCAATGAGCAGATCAAGAATAAAGGGAATATGGTGTTTTAACTTTATCGATACCCGGTGCATGCAATAGAAAGCATACCTTACCTACACAGCGCTCAATTTTACAACCATGTGGACCGAACAAAACAATACCCTCTACCGCAAATTCACTTTT
>CALRQQ020000481.1:0-3264 GCA_943370345.1 Chitinophaga pinensis | reverse complement strand
ATATACCGAAGCCAAGTTCAATGGCGAGGCGCTGACCTATGCCCGTCCACGCGGCAGCTGGGCACAATTGCACCAGACCCTCAGCAAACTCGGCTCAGTGCAGATTGAGAATGTACATATCCTTGCCAACTTAGAACCCTTCCGTTACGGGTCTGCTGATTTTATTCAGCAGTCGGTGATCGGGATGCATGAAGTGATGGGTGGGAATGGTTTGCATTTGTATCCGCAGGCTTCTTACTGGGACTGGCCCTATTCGGCTGACAGTGTTAAAGGGAAACGATTATTGCAAATAGAAAGAGACTGGATCTGGTACAAAGCCTGGGCCCGTTATGCGTGGAAAGCGAAGCGTGACCGGGATGAAGAGATCAATTACTGGGGTGGACTACTCGCGGAAAAATATGGTTGCTCCCTAAAAGATGGACGTTTTATACTGAAAGCGTATGAAGAAAGCGGGGAGATCGCCCCGAAACTCCTGCGGCGGTTTGGTATTACCGATGGTAACCGGCAAACACTCACGTTGGGAATGCTGATGACACAGTTGATCAATCCTTACCGCTTCGGGCTTTTCACATTATTATATGACAGTGAAGCACCGGAGGGACAGATGCTGCTCGACTATGCAGATAAGCAAGCGAAAGGTCTGGAGGCTAAAGGCGAAACACCCGTTCAGGTGATCATGGATGTACGCGGGCATGCAGGTATCGCATATGAAGTGATACACGCCGTAAAGCCAAGAAAAAATATTGCCGAATTCAATCGCCTGAAGAATGATATCCTCTGTTATCATGCGCTCGCCTGGTTTTATTCCCAGAAGGCAGAGGCAGCACTCAAGACCCTTCGTTATAAATACACGAATGAAATCAAAGACCTGGAGGATGCTGCCCGTTCCCTGAAAGAAAGCGTGACCAGTTTTGAACGGCTGACCCGTCTCACCAATGCCACTTATGGCTATGCCAACAGCATGCAGACCCAGCAGCGCAAGATCCCGATGCGTGGGGTGAACGGAACGTATAAACACTGGCGGGAAATGCTGCCGGTATTTCAGCAAGAACTGAACACTTTTCAATATAAGATCGATTCACTGAAGAACAGGCGCGGCGATGCAGGTGTAAAAATGAACCCGCTAGTGAAGGCCGGGGTCTGGCTTAGTTCTCCAGATACCAGTGGTTATATCCTGGATTCCTTTTCTATACCTTTTGCAGACTCGTCCTTAACCATACGTCAGGCGGCGCCGGAATTAAAGAACCTCGAAGGAATTAAAATGAAAATAGCGGACCAGCTGAAGACTGGAACCTATCTTACATTCAGCAGCAGGGAACCGGTCAAGCTGTTAGTGGGGTATTTTAAAACACAACGTGGAGCTTTTGTTACAGACACCGTCTTCCTGAAAGCACCCGAGCTGGAGACCAATGCCGGTGCGGATGATTTCGGACAATCCGATAGCAAGATCAGCAACGCTATTGCAATAGACGGAATGCCGCCGGTGAACATACATAGTTATAATTTTCCGGCAGGCAAGCATGAACTAAAGTTGGGTAAGGGCATCTGTCTGATACTTGGATTTGTAAAAGGCGATCAGGTAATTCCCGTATACGATGCAGGACTGATGAGCGACAGGAGAAGCCTTAATCTGGATTGGTTATTTGAAAGCAATTAATATGAATAAACGTATAAATGCAATTTCACTGCTGGCCGTTCTGCTGCTCAGTATTACAGCTACGTGCCAGGACCTGAAACTGTGGTACAACAAACCGGCTGTTAAATGGACCGAAGCCTTACCCATTGGCAACGGGCGTATCGGGGCGATGTTGTTTGGCGGGGTGGAGCAGGATCGGATCCAATTCAATGAGGAAACGATCTGGACCGGTGCACCTCGGGATTATAATAAGAAGGGCGCCTGGAAATACCTGGATACGATACGCCAGTTATTATACAATGGGAAACAGAAAGAAGCGGAGGCATTGGCGGGTGAGCAGTTTATGGGGTTGAAGAGTAATGATGGTGAGCGGACGGAATGGCTGGATAAAGTACGGTCCTTAAAAGGATTACCCGGTAATCCGGCTGTGGAATTCTATGATGACAGTGAATGGAAATTTATGAATGTGCCCACCTGGGATGGCTGGGAGCAATATGGCTTTGACGGACTGGATGGTGCTGTGTGGTTACGAACCGGTTTTGAATTACCGGGTGACTGGAATGGCAAAGACCTCACCCTTGACCTGAATCGTATCCGCGATTTGGATTTTACCTATGTAAACGGAAAGAAGGTTGGTTCGATGGAAAGTGACAAGCCCCGGATGTATACCATACCAAAGGAGACCCTGCACCCGGGTGTGAATGTGATTGCGATACAGGTCATCAATTTTGATAACAAAGGCGGGGTGTATGGTTATAAAGATACAACGCGTCATATCGGGGTTTATCCGGTCGGAAATGAGAAAGCCAAACTGTCACTGAATGGGGAATGGCGGTATTTTATCCAGGATAATAATCCTCCTCCGGTGGGAGCCTACCAGGCGAGTTATCAACCCTTCGGTGATCTCTGGCTGAAATTCGGACATCCGGATGCAACGGATTACCGGCGCGAACTGGATATCAGCAATGCCATTGCAACCACTACTTATAACTTGTCTGGGGTACACTATAAGCGGGAGTATTTTGTAAGTGCCCCTGATCAGGCCATGGTGACCCGGCTTACGACTTCTGTTAAAGGGGCGTTGAGTTTTGAAGCCTCACTCAGCAGTACCCATCCGGAGAATACGATCAGACAGATCAGCCAAAATACAATTGCACTCTCAATAAAAGTGCGGCATGGTGCTATCAAAGCGGTATCGCAATTACAGATGTTACTCAAAGGAGGCCAATTGCGTATCGTCGATGGAAAAATGATCGTGACGGGTGCGGATGAAGCCATACTTTACCTGACAGCGGGTACCAATTATAAAAACTATAAGGATGTAAGTGGTGATCCCCTGAAGCCTTGTCTTACAGCCCTGGCTTCCTTAAAAGGGAAAACCTATGATGTCGTAAAATCGGCACATGTAAAGGAGTACAGATCCTTTTTTGCTACCTATAGCATCAGCCTGGGCAATCCTTCTCTGGCGGGAGGAAATAATCCTCCACCCGGATTCCTGGGTGGGGTGAGTCGTCCTGAACTGCCGACCGATGAACGGCTTGCTGCATTTGCCACAGCAGATGACCCATCTTTTGTGGCCTTATACCAGCAGTATGGCCGTTACCTGTTGATTGCTTCTTCCCGTCCGG
>CALRQQ020000480.1:0-3270 GCA_943370345.1 Chitinophaga pinensis | reverse complement strand
CCGTTCCGTACTTTTCCCGGAATCACTTCCTGCCAGACAACGCTTTAATCTGACGCCTGAGGATTATCGTTTTCTCCGTCGTTACATGTCCATGATGCCCAGAGAATCCGTTTCACCGGTATATGATCCAAAAGAAAACTGGGATACCTATGTGAAGTTCCTCCTCTACGGGTCTGAAAAAGGTACTGCGAACCCAGGGATCCGGATCTTCAATAAAGTTGGGGATGCCTATGGTTTTCTCATCGATGCGGCCTATGTGATCGAACCGGAAACCGGGGTGGAGTTCATGCTCAGTGCTGTGATCTATTGCAACAGCGACGGCATCTTCAATGATGATCACTATGATTACGATCAGGTCGGACTGCCATTTATGAAACACTTGGGTGAAGTGATACTGGAGTATGAACGAACAAGAGTTAGGAAATACAAGCCCGATCTTTCTCAATTCATCTTTAAGTATAAAGATTGAGTTTTATTAATTGTTATCTTTGCACACCAATTACAAGTACGATAATCAAACAACAAATCTTCTCATGCAATTATCTTCTTTCCTGCAACGCTTCAATGAACCGGAGACATTAAAGATGGCCAAGTTAGGCCGTGAATTAAGAGCAAAGGGTATTGATGTGATTGATCTCAGTCTGGGTGAACCCGATTTTGATACGCCTGAACATATCAAGCAAGCTGCTATAAAAGCCATTCAGGATAACTGGAGTCATTATACCCCGGTATCCGGCTATCCGGATCTGCGGGAGGCGGTTTGTACCAAGCTGAAGCGCGACAATAACCTGGAGTATAAAGCAGAGAATATTGTGACGTCTACCGGTGCCAAGCAAAGTCTGGCCAATGCCATACTCGCCCTGGTGGATGACAATGAAGAAGTGATCATTCCTACTCCATACTGGGTTACTTACAGTGAACTGGTAAAAATTGCCCGTGGTAAAGTAGTGGAGATCAAGAGCAGTCCGGAAACCGGTTTCAAGATCAATGCAGCACAATTGGAAGCCGCTATCACTCCGAAATCTAAAGTGTTCCTGTTCTCATCTCCCTGCAATCCCAGTGGAGCAGTTTACAGTAAGTCAGAACTGGAAGCACTTGTTGAAGTATTCCGCAAACATCCGCAGATCCTTATTATTTCCGATGAGATCTATGAGTATATCAATTTCGTCGGTAAGCATGAGAGCATTGCGCAGTTTGCCGACCTGAAAGACCGGGTGATCATTGTGAACGGACTCAGTAAAGGTTTTGCCATGACCGGCTGGCGCCTGGGTTATATTGCCGCCCATGCGGATATTGCAAAAGCCTGCGAAAAGATCCAGGGACAATTCACCAGCGGTACCAATTCCATCACCCAGAAAGCTGCGGTAGTGGCACTGACCACCGATCTGCGTCCGACCATGGAAATGGTGGAAGAGTTCACCCGCCGCCGTGCGAAAGTGCTGGATATCGTAAAAGATATTCCCGGCGTGATCTGTCCGGAACCGGAAGGTGCTTTCTATATTTTCCCTGATGTAAGTTACTACTACGGCAAGAGTGATGGGGTAACCACCATTACGAATGCCGCAGATTTTTCCATGTACCTGCTCAATACGGCACACGTATCGTCCGTAATGGGAGATGCTTTCGGAGAGCCGAAATGTGTACGCTTCTCTTTCGCCAACAGTATGGAGAAGATTGAAGAAGGCTGGAAGCGGATCAAGGCCGCACTGGCTAAATTGAAGTAATTATTTTCATTATATGCAAAGCCCTGCTGCAAGCGGGGCTTTTTTTTGTTGAATGGAATGAAGATGAATTGAAAAAAAATTAAATTACATCATACAGGGATTTTAACTTCAACTAATGAAGATCACTCAGGTAAATTCAGAAGATATACGATCGCTGCAGCAGATCAGCCGGCAGACCTTTGCAGAAACTTTTTCTGCCGTCAACACAGAAGAAAATATGAGGAAGTACCTGGAGGAAGCCTATAGTTCGGAAAAACTGATGGCGGAATTAAATGATCCCCACACCCGATTTTATTTTGCGAAAGATGGGGAAGAGGTAGTAGGCTACCTGAAACTGAATACAGCTGCTTCACAGACTGAACTGAAAGATACGCAGGCGCTGGAGATCGAACGGATCTATGTACTGGCCGGCTGGCAGGGGAAGCAGGTAGGTAAGCTGCTGTACGATAAAGCTATTGAGGTAGCAAAAGAAATGAAAGCAGATTATGTCTGGCTGGGAGTTTGGGAAGAAAACCACAAAGCCATCCGCTTCTATGAACGTAATGGATTTGTGGAATTTGATAAACATATTTTCCGGTTAGGCGATGATGAGCAAACGGATATCATGATGAAAAGACCGGTAGGGTAGTATGGAATGATCCTTGCTGGTAAAATACTTTCATAACGTTTAAACGGACTGAACCATGGCAAAAACAACAGCAACGAAACTATCAGCTACTGCGCAGGCTGAACTCATCAGTATATTGAAAGCCAGGTTTGAAAAAAATACGCAGCGGCATAAAGGCCTTGACTGGAAAATCGTCGAAGCCCGGCTTAAGGCAGCTCCGGACAAGTTGATCGTGCTGGCCGCTATGGAGACCAGTGGTGGCGAACCGGATGTGACGGGCCTTGATAAAAAATCAGGTGCGATAACATTCATTGACTGTGCAGCCGAATCGCCCGCCGGCCGTCGCAGTGTCTGTTATGACCGGGAAGGACTGGAGTCACGCAAAGAAGCCCCACCAAAGAATACCGCCATTGATATGGCCCGGGAGATCGGTGTAGAATTGCTGACCGTAGAGGAATACCAATCTCTGCAAAAGCTGGGCACCTTCGATACCAAAACATCCAGCTGGCTGCAAACCCCTGTTGCTATCCGTAAACTGGGTGGTGCATTGTTTGGTGATTATCGCTATGGTACTGTTTTTATATATCATAATGGAGCCCAGTCTTATTACGCAGCCAGAGGATTCAGAGGGAAAGTGGTGGTATAAGAGAAAGTCGGGAATCGGGAGCCTGCCTGCCGGCAGGCAGGTCAACAGATCCTGATGGCGAGATTGAATCTAAAACACGGTTAACTTCTCGGTTTAATGAATGCCATTCGTACTTCTAACTTCGTACATCTAACTTCGTACTTCTAACTTCGTACTTCTCCTCTGGCTTTCTCCAGTAACCGCTGATGCAATTCCATCACTTGCGGAATCACCAAATGTTGCTCATCATTCCGGATCACTGCATCGCAGAGTTTCATTTTCATTTCCTCATTGATCTGGCGGTCCATCCGTTT
>CALRQQ020000479.1:0-3280 GCA_943370345.1 Chitinophaga pinensis | reverse complement strand
AAACTTAAAGATCGATGGTGTACTAATGGATGGAAGAATAATACGCCAGCCTGAAAATAAGATCTCTATCTGCTCTTGTAGGCCTCGTACTTCGTACTTCTAACTTCGTACTTGATTTCGTACTTCGTACTTCTAACTTCGTACTTTTGAATCATGTTCTCGGCAAAAAACAGTTCCCCCAAACAAATCGCTGCATTCACGGCACTTGTACTGGCCATCCCGGAGAGTATCATGGTGTATATCGTAGAGCAATCCTGGTGGTGGGCGGCGGGTTCTTTCCTGGCATTATTTATCGGCGGATATTTCCTGATCTATTTTATGCTGGAGCGGTTTATATACCGGAAGATCAAACTCATTTATAAATTTATTTATAAGACCAAGGCGACCAAACGGGAAGAGACCTATTACAAATACGTGCTGCCCAAAAAAAGTATTGATGATGTACGCGAGGATGTGGAAGCCTGGGCCGCCAAGAACGAAGAAGAACTCGAACTGTTACGGAGCAATGAACAGTTCCGCAAGGAGTTTCTGCAGAATCTCTCACACGAATTCAAGACCCCGGTATTTGCCATACAGGGGTATGTAGACACCCTACTCTCGGGTGCCATGAATAATCCGGAGGTCAACCAGCGTTTTCTCGAAAAGACGGCCAAGAATGTGGACCGGCTTACCCACCTGCTGACCGATCTGGATGAGATCTCCAAACTGGAAAGGGGTGAACTGGTCTTGTACAAACAGAATTTCGTGATCCAGGACCTGGTGAAAGATGTGTATGAGAGTTTATCCGGCAAGGCCGAAAAGCAGCAGATCAGTTGTACGATCAAGAAAGGCTGCGAATCGCCCCTCACCGTCTTTGCCGACAAGGAAAAGATCCGGCAGGTGCTGATCAATTTAGTCGAGAACTCTATCAAGTACGGCAAACGCAATGGTAGTATATCCGCCAGCATGTACAAGACCGACGATAAACATATCCTCATCGAGATCGGCGACGACGGTATCGGCATCAGTGAAAAAAACCTCGCCCGTGTATTCGAGCGCTTTTACCGCACCGAAGAAGGCCGCAGCATCGATGTCACCGGCAGCGGCCTCGGTCTCGCTATCTGCAAACATATCATCGAAGCCCATGGACAGACGATCCATGTACGAAGTACGGAGGATGTGGGTACGAGTATCGGGTTTACATTGGAGGCGAGGAAAGACTAGTTTGAGGTTTGTTGTCGGCAGTTTGTAGCCGCTAGTCCTGATCGATCAAAAGAAAAAACAGATCAAAATCACATTGAATAATGCGGATACCGGGCGTCAAAAATCAGTTCAAATCTCCGGCAACATCAGTTTCTTCCGGCTTGCATAGATCCTGATCCCGGCCACTACCAGCACACAGACGGTTAAATTACTATGGTACTGTAATGGCACCTGTTTCAGTAAAAGATAAACTGCGCCACCAATAGCACAGGCCGTGGCATAGAGTTCTCCTTTTTTGAGGAGATTGGGCACTGAATTGCATAGAATATCCGCGATCAGTCCGCCGAAAGTGGCAGTGATCACGCCCATGACCAGGGCATAGCCTTCATTCAATCCATTGCGCATCGCTACTTCAATACCCCAGGCGGTAAATAGTCCCAGTCCAAATGCATCGGTATAAAAAATGGTACGTCGGAAACGCTTCGCATTTTCTTTAAGCAGAAAAGTAAATGCTGTACCGCTGAACACCAGCAACAACGCCAGGTTGTCATTGATCCAGTTCACCGGCTTCACCCCGATCAGCAGGTCACGCAGGGTACCGCCGCCATAGGCCGTAACAAAGGCGATCACGATACCGCCAAAGACATCCATCTTGAACGTACGGGCTTTTAAGGCGCCGGAGATGGCGAAGATGAAGATACCTGTGTAGGTTATTATCTGGAGAAAACTCATTGTTTGGTTTTAGTATGGCATAAAAGGCAATTTAAAACCGAGCATTGAACATTTTCCTACTTTGCTATTCAATTACCAATAATCAATGCTCAATTTTCATTAATACCAGTTCTTCCCCTCATTAAGGCTCTTCAAAAAATCCTTCGCCTCCTTCCCGACTTCGGTATAGCGGAGTTTATTCTCCATTTCATACATGAAGTAACTGCATTCCTTGCTGGCATGAAACACAACAGGCAGTACCTGTTGTCCGCCTTTAAAGAAAAGCATATTGCCGCCAAAGCCGCAATCGGGTTTGGTTTGTTCCTTGCCACCGAGATAACCGGCCAGCTTGGCGATGGCGCGGGTGTCAGTGGTAGTCACCACATTACTGACGGAGTCGGTGCCGGGGACATTGAAGGTGATCACGAGGCTGTCGCTGCCGGACAACTGTTGGGCAATGGGGGATTTGGAACCGCAGGAGCAGATCAATACGGCTAATCCTGCCATGCAAAGGGTTTGTAAGAATTTATTTATCATCATCGTCTTCTTTTTCGCTGTTGGTTTTTAAAAAAGCACTGCGGGTGGGTGCCGGCATCACACTCTCCTCTCCTTTTACCGCTTTCCAGATCACTTCACTGAACACGAGATCAGGAATCGCATCTTCCTTACTAAGATCAAAATGCTCACTGATCTGTGCACTGGGCGTCCGCTTATGGTTCTTTTCGTTGAGGTCCACCAGGGCCGGTACCGAAAGGAATGGACGCATCTCTGCCGTCGGACTAAAACAACGCCACATCGGTTCAGCTGCTGCATCATACTGACTCATCGGAGGCAATCCGAGGATCAGTTCCATAGTACGTAACATCGAGGATGTGGAGTACATGGTATGATCCACAAAATTACGCTTTACAAAACCGCCTGCTACATACGCCGTTGTTCTGTGCGCATCCACATGATCGGGGCCGTTCTGCGCATCATCCTCTACAATGAATATGGCCGTCTCTTTCCAGATCGGACTTTTGGATAAATACTCCACAAACATCCCGACAGCCAGATCATTATCTGCTACGTGGGCAAAGGGGGTGGGATGGTTCAGCCGTTGCCCTTCTGTATGGTCATTGATGAATCGAAGGGAATTGAATTGCGGCACTGCATTCTTGTTCAACAGGGAATCAAACTCCCTTTTCCATTGGTAAAAACGGGTCGTATCCCGCACTTTCTCATCCCAACTGGTATAGTAGGGACAAAAATGATTTTCTAGTACCTTGATATTGGCTTTATAATCATCGGCAAACTCGCCATAGGTACGATAGGATACATTCGCCCGTTTACAATAATCCCAGATAAATCCCCGATCCGGATTAGCGACTTCCCGGTTGCCTTCCGC
>CALRQQ020000478.1:0-3285 GCA_943370345.1 Chitinophaga pinensis | reverse complement strand
GTCACCAGATTGGCCTGGAGTGTGGTCAGAAACTCTTCATGGGTCAGTGTGTCCATCGGTTTGATGATCCCGATACCCGCCGCATTCACCAAAATATCAATTGTGGGAAAAACCGCATGATAGTGTTGCTTCAAGGCTTCCACTTCGGCCGGCTGACTGAGGTCTGCAGCAAATAACCGGTCTGCAGGCAGATACAGTTCCAACTGCAGGGCTTTTAACCGCTCCTCATTCCTACCGGTGATAAATACTAATGCGCCGCTGGCGGCCAATAAACGGGCCGTGGCGGCTCCAATACCTCCAGTAGCACCTGTGATCAAGACTGATTTCCCTTTTAAAGATTCCATATAAACCGTTTACCCGTCAACAATTACAAAGGCCAATTGTTCTCCCCTTTCATGTTACAGGTTACCCTTATTTTTCCGCACCAGCTTTTCCGGAAACACCCGGCATTACAGCCCGGATCACCCGTATACCTGGTAGAGGAAACCCTTTACTTCAATCAATACCGGTTTCATAAACAGAACTGATGCTGCACCGGGCCTCCATGAAAGCATACGAGACCTTTCTGCAGCAACAAGGATTCACCGTTTGCTATGTGGACGCCCGGCAACCGGAAGCAGACATCCGTCAATTGCTGCCCTGGCTATACCAGCAAGGGACCCGGCACATACGTTATGCAGATTGTACCGATGAATGGTTAGGAAAAAGACTGCAAAAAGCCTGCGGCCAGACCGGCATTCGTGCGGAAAAATTCACTTCCCCGGCTTTTCTGAATGAGATGACCTCCGTACAGGCCTACTTTGATCAGCGCAAGACCTATTTCCAGACAGACTTTTACACCTGGCAGCGAAAGCAACGGAAACTGCTGCTGGACCCTGCCGGAAAGCCACTGGGTGGTAAATGGACTTTTGATGCAGACAACCGCAAACGCTTCCCGAAGAACGAACGGGTACCGGCAATACCTCAGAGCCCCGGACAGGAATATATCGGGGAAGCCCGGAAATATGTGGAAGAACATTTTCCGGATAATTACGGTTATACATCTACGTTTATTTACCCGATAGATTTTGCAGGAGCAGATCAATGGCTGGAACAATTCCTCGACGAACGGCTATCCCTCTTTGGGGATTATGAAGATGCCATGGTGAAAGACCAGCCCTTCCTTTATCACTCCCTGCTGAGCCCGCTCCTCAATTGCGGGCTGCTGGAACCTCAGCAGGTACTGGACAATGTACTGGTCAAAAGCGCAGCGGCAAATATCCCATTGAATGCCCTGGAAGGATTTGTGCGGCAACTGACCGGCTGGCGCGAATTTATCCGGATCGTTTATGAACGGGAAGGCGCTTTCCAACGGACCCGCAACTACTGGGGGTTCAGCCGAAAGATACCTCCGGCCTTCTGGACAGGTGATACCTGCATCCATCCGGTGGATACCGTGATCAAACGGGTATTAAAATACGGATACGCACACCATATTGAACGCCTGATGGTACTCGGCAACTTCATGTTGCTTTGTGAATTTGATCCGGATGAAGTGTACCGGTGGTTCATGGAACTCTTTGCCGACAGTTATGACTGGGTAATGGTTCCAAATGTATATGGGATGACCCAATTTGCTGACGGAGGATTGATGACCACCAAACCTTATATCAGTGGCAGTAATTATTTGTTGAAAATGGGAGATTGGGATAAGGGGGCCTGGCAGGAAACCTGGGATGGCTTATTCTGGCGGTTCATGGATGAACACCGTCGTTTTTTCAGCAGCAACCCAAGGCTTGGCATGCTCCTGAAAACACTGGATAATATGCCGGCGGAAAAAAGAAACCGGCACCGAACGAATGCGGAACAATTCCTCCAACATTTAGACAAATGAAGACCATCAAAAAAGAAAACCTCCCGGTGAAGAGCTGTTTATCCTGTGGCCGCCCCTTTACCTGGCGTAAAAAATGGGCCAGGGACTGGGAACAGGTCAAATACTGCAGTGAACGTTGCCGGAAAAACAGGAATAACACCGGATCCGGCTGAATTGCTCAACTATTATCCCGGTTTCCTGTTATAACCGGATGCAGTTTCCTACCCACTACGACGCTATTCTGGGCCAAATCGACCAGGTTGATCCTGTAGAATACGGCAAGACCCGAAATTACCTTAACGGTCAGGTCACCCGGCTTTCCCCCTATATTTCCAGGGGAGTAATATCAGTTAAACAAGTACTCGACCAGGTGTTGTCCCGTGGATATGATCCACGTGAGATCAGCGCCTTTATAAAAGAGTTGGCCTGGCGTGAGTATTTTCAGCGGACCTGGCAGGTGCTCGGAGACGACCTGTTTGATGATATCCGGATCAGCCGTACCCGCATCACCAGGAAACAAATGCCCGCTGCACTGGCCAAAGGTCAAACCGGCATTGTGGCAATTGATCAGGCCGTGCGGGAACTGATGAACACCGGCTATATGCACAATCATCTGCGCATGTATGTTGCCAGTATTGCCTGTAACATCGGACACAGCCATTGGCCCGAAGCTGCTAAATGGATGTATTATCATTTATTAGACGGAGACCTGGCCAGTAATACCTGCAGCTGGCAATGGGTCAGTGGCTATTTCAGCAGCAAACCTTATTACTGTAATCAGGAGAACATCAATAAATTCACAGGCATCCAACAGCACAGCAGTTTTCTCGATACAACCTACGATTCCTTACCATGTATGAAAACACCTTCCGTACTTGAGGAAGGCTTTAATTTACAACTGGAGACAAAACTGCCGGAAACCTGTATTCCCGAAACTGATCCTACCCTGCCGCTCATCATCTACAACTCGTATAACCTTGATCCGGAATGGAAAAAAGAAATGAATGCAAACCGCATATTATTACTGGAACCCTCCCATTTCAGGGAATTCCCGGTGAGTGAAAAAGTGATCCGTTTTGTGCTGGACCTCAGCCGGAATATCCCGGGCATCCGTGTGTTTACCGGGGAACTTTCACAAATTCCGCATATCCATCAATTCCCCGCGGTCTTTTCAAAAGAACATCCCGCATTCAATTATTATCCTGGAATAAAAGAGCAACGGGAATGGATATTTCCGGATACCGGAAAATTTCATCCTTCCTTTTTTAATTTCTGGAAACGTCATGAAAAGCTGCTGAAGAACAAGGTCATCATTCCGCTGCTAAAGACGGCCTGACCGGCTACGCATTACTGCGTATATTTGTAAAAAAAGAACATATGGATGCAAGAAATGCAGTGGCCAGCCTCACGATCATGACTGAAATCGTGCTTCC
>CALRQQ020000477.1:0-3287 GCA_943370345.1 Chitinophaga pinensis | reverse complement strand
TTAGCGGCCGTAGTGGGTAAATCCAGGGCCGGAATACTACGGAAACATTTCGACAGGGACCCCCAGAAATAAAAAAGGGGCCCGGATAAAAATCCAGCCCCGTTTTAAAATCCAATATCCTATGAAAAACCATGACGAAGATAAGGATTGTAATGATATTAACAAATATTGTGGCAATTAATTTTAAGCTTGTAGTATAATCACTAAAAAAGAGGCTCACGGGAGCCTCTTTTATGTTTCACTTTAAATATTTTTTTAATATTGCCAGAGATCCTGTTCGTAGTTAAATATCCGGGTTTTGATGTTCTCTCCTTCCAGCAGGCGGAACAAAGGATCTTTAATGATCGCATTCAGGTAGCGGTCGCCGGGGTTATTGGCGCTTGATTTGATCAGGTAACTGTTAAAAAACCGGCTTTCGAACAGTTCCTCCCAGGTCATACGGCTCGAATTGTTCTTGGGATTGTATACATCCACTTTGGCCAGTGTTTTACGCAGATCGGGGTAATAGATCCAGAAAAGGATCCTTGGCTGCGATTTGCCTCCGATCACCTGTTTGGCAATGGGTGCAATACCGATGATGCGGGTAAACATACGGCTGGCTTCCTTATCAAAGATCATCTGCTCCTTGATCCGGAAAGTGTATACAGAATCAGAACTGAATTTTGGTTTTTTGGTGATCACCCGCTCCACAGCGCCGGAAACAGGATCCGGTACATCTACCGTATCGTAAGCACCAGCTGTCTGGTTTAAGATCTGATCAGCCGTTAAAGGAACCGTGAAACGGTCATTATCCGCAGAAAAAGCGGTAACACTATCATTCTTGATCGCGTTCAGCAGGATAGAGAAGAAACGACGGTCATCACCATTATCGTCTTTACCGGGGTACATGAACGACTGGTTGATCTTTTCGCGTGCATCGATCTCCCTCCACAAAAACTCGCTCCACACATTGTCATCATCCCGGAGGTGTTCATATTCCAGCGGTTTGCGGTCGCGGATAGCACTTCTGTCTACGGCAGAGTTATTACGCAAAGGCACTTCCGGTTTGGCATCAAAACCGCCCGGATTAGTGGTATCATATTTAACAGACACATTACCTGCCGAATTGGTAACAGGTGGTATAGCGGGCTGGTTAACGATACCTTTTGCGTTATTATTAGGCGTAACCGTTCCGGGTTTTACGGTCGTGTCTTTAGCAGCCGGTTTCGCGGCTGCACCGCCCCGGCGATAGGCCGATTGCGCATCCACCTGTGTAGCTGCCGCGAACAGCAACACCAGACAACCACCTGTAACAAACAACTTTTTCATACACACATTTATTGAAGAGTAAATGAAATATTCTGATCCAGTACACGGGAACCACCGGGTCCATTTACTTTGATCTCATCGATCACAATGGTGGTTCCAGGCTGGCAACGTTTGAGCAATGCCTGTGCTTCGGCATTGAAGTAAGGTCCGGTTACTTCTGCCAACCCAATATTTTCTTCGAAGCCTTTACCGGTGCAATAAATGGTAAAAGAAACGACATCGTATTTTACCCCTTCGAATACAAAATCTTTTAATTCAGCAGCGACCCCTCTCTGCACCCTGAATACATTGGCGGGGATTGGGCCACCGGCTCTGCTACCCACAGTAGCCAATGGATTGGGCACCCTTTTGATCGGGATCGTGATCTTCTGTGTGCTTTTACCATCAGAAGCAGTTACCACAGCACTGCCCAGATTGGTACAGTTGATGATATATTGTCCGGGACTTGCCTTACGTGTACTAACACCCGGGCCTTCCACATTCACATTCACTTTCTCATCTCCTCCACCACCGGTTACACTCAACTGGTTATCCAGTCCCTGGTAAAATACACGGGTTTTATCGGTAGACACCACCAATCCGGAAGGAACACCCACGGTATACTTCACTTCTTTTTCTACAGTAGCCGTAGTTCCATCGGGTTTCAGGAAAGAGATCCTCACTCTTTTGGTATTGGAACCTGAGTTACTTACGGTTGTTTTGTATTCAGCCGATCCATCAGGTTTCAAAGCAACACTGGCACCATCAATTGAAATAGAGGGTTTGGCCGCTTTACTGAATGCACCTACACCCGCTGTAATGATCAGCTCTTCGCCGGGCATCAGGTAGGTAGAGTTGGTTCCGGCAAAAGCCTGGAATTCGTCGTATACAATTTCTACTTCACCAATTTCTTTGTGACAGTATTCAACCACCTGCGCTTCACTGTTACGGATATCATTCTGAAACTTACTCAGGATGGTGATACTGGCCACGGCCGGTGTCATATGAAAATAACCATAGGCCCAGTCGTTCTCACTGGCTTTGTTATTGCTTTTAGGAATAGACAGATCCAGTGGCAGGTTAGCGGACAGATCGGTTTTAATAGCCGGATCAATCGCCATTAACTGCTCTTTAAACTGTTTCAGTTTCTCGTAGAGTTCTTTTCCTTTTCCTTTTCCCTCCGGTGGATTGGAGATGAATAAGCGGGTTGAGGATTCCAGGTCGTCTTCTTTGTATACTTCTTTACCATCTACTGTTCGCAGATCAGATTCTTTTTTTAGTTCCGCCTTTAATGCTTCTACGTAATTGTATAAACCATCGGCCAGCTCTTTTGCTTTCATGGCTTTGGGTAACCAGATCTCTGCTTTCTCTTTGGTCTTAGGATCTTCTATCTTACGCTGAAAGGATTTGAATATGTCGCTATTCTTTTGCTCAGCAATTCTGCTGGCATTGGTAAGGCTCTGGTCAACTGTTTTGAAGGCGTTTAATATTTCGGCAGATACATTCAGTGCCAGCAGTGCGGTTAGCACCAGGTACATGATGTTGATCATCTTTTGCCGCGGCTCCTTGGGTAGTGACATTCTCGCTTATATTTTTAAAACAACTGGTTTTACAAATTGGATTTACTTCTGTTACTGATGACGATGGGATTATCTTCCCTGCATCGCAGTAAGCATATTTCCGTACAGCTGGTTCAGTTTACCCAGGTTATTGGCCAGTGCAGCGATCTGCTCTTTGGCTTTCAGTGCATCATCTGCACTGCTGGCCATTGCGGTAGATGCCTGTGTGAGTTTACCGTAGAACTGGTTCAGTGCTTTCAGGTGGTTATTACCTTCCTGCAGTTCCAGCTCATAAATAGTATTCAGGGAAGCCAGGTTTTTGTTCATGGCCATCATCTGCTCGTGAAATTGTTTAGAACTGTCTGATGCACCATGAAAACCAGCCAGCGATTGTGTGGCGTGTACGGCCGCATCTTTGATACCGGCAATGGCAATGGTTGC
>CALRQQ020000476.1:0-3287 GCA_943370345.1 Chitinophaga pinensis | reverse complement strand
GTAATGACCTACGAAGTAAGTAAAGGGGGAAAACAGAACTAACTGAATAATTACTGGCGCTGGAACTGACGATTACCAAGTTCCAGTTTCACCTTATTGAGTACCACATTCTTTTTGAGGGGCACAATAAAAGTGGTTCTGCCTTTTTGTACCGTAACCACGGTATTCAGGCGGATCGTTCTTTTATCTGTTTCGGTATTGATCACATAATTGCCACGGTAATTGTAACCTGACTTTAAAGTGAAAGAGCCGGGTTTTGAAATGGTGCGGCCAGAAAGGATCCTTGTTTTGGGCTTATCCGTCTTTTTGTTCCCGTCACCCAATGTGGCATAAGCCCCCATACCGGTACAGGCTAATAGCAGGATGATTCCCAGCTTCTTGAGCCCGCTTGTAAATGTGGTATTGATCCGGTTGTGGTCCATTCGTACAAAGGTAGTGACAAAAAATAAATATAAAAAAACCGTTCGTCCAGAACTTTAGTACTCTATTAACGGTACAGGCCGTAAATTGTTACATATCAGCAGGAGAAAAAAATACCTATTTTGCACATCTGGGGAAAACTCACGGGATATTTACGTGCTATTTTTTACTTAACTTGTTGATAACAATAGTTTTCAGGGGGCAAAGGGATTTTGCTGTCTGAACCAGGCCCTAAACAGATTCAGCTCAAATAAAGTCCGGAATTCATGCAAGAGAATCCATACCGGGAAGACAGTGAACTCCTACAGGAACTGCTCAAACAATTTGAAAACTTAAAGAATGGCCGCCCACACTCCTTTATAGAAGAAGACTCCTTTGAAAAGATCATCGATCACTATCATGGGAATGAAGACCTGAAGATGGCCATGACGGCTGCCGAATATGCATGTGAGCAATATCCGTATTCAGCCATGCTCCTGATCAAAAAAGCGGATATTTTACTGGCCCGACGGCAATACAACCCTGCTCTTGAAGTACTGGAGCAGGCCGCCCTGCTGGATAGCGGGGATATAAATCTGTATATACTCAAAACAGAGGTCTACCTGGCACTCGATCAGCAGGAAAAAGCCGTGTCGCTCCTCGAAGAAGCTATTTCTTTATTTGAAGGGGAGGAACGGATGGAACTCCTGTTTGAGCTGGCTGATGTTTATGACGATTACGAGGATTTTGATAAGGTGTTTGATTGCCTGAAACTCATTCTGGAAGATGATTCGAACAATGAAGAAGCGTTGTATAAGATCTGTTTCTGGACCGATTTCACCGGCCGGAATGAAGAGGGGATAAGGCTGCATCAACAGATCATTGATGAATATCCTTACAATGAACTGGCCTGGTTCAACCTGGCTGCTGCCTACCAGGGACTTAAACTGTACGAAAAGGCCATTGACGCGTACAAATATGCCATTACCATTGAGGAGAAATTTGATTATGCATACCGGAATATGGGGGATGCCTATATCCGGTTGCGCAAATACAGGGAAGCGATTGAAGCGCTTGAAAAAGTGAATGAACTGGCCAAGCCGGAAGACGTGATCTTTGAAGCCATTGGTTACTGTTATGAAAAACTGAAGAACCCGGCACAGGCCCGTTTCCATTACCGGAAGGCCTCTCATTTGCGTCAGGACGACAGTAAGCTCTTTTATAAGATCGCTTCCACATATTTTAATGAAGGGCAGTGGTCGGCCTGTATCCGTCAGTTGGAAACCGCCATGAAAATACACCGCAACCAGCCGGAATATAACTTACTGGCCGGCGAATGTAAACTTCAGCTGGGACTATACCGTGAAGCTGTACAGTATTTTTCAACGGTGGTGCGGCTTCGTCCCCGGAATGCCAATGGCTGGGAGGCCCTCCTGCGTAGCCTCTACAAAGGGGAATATTGGGAGGAAGGGCTGGAACAGGCAGAGGCGGCTCTGAAAATGACCGGAAATAAGCCGCTATTCCTGTACTATAAGGCGGCCTTATTGTTTGCAACGGGAAAATCCAAAGAAGCGCTGCTCTGGCTGGAAAATGCATTACAGGAAGCCCCCCGATTGCTGAAAAGAATGATCGAACTGAATCCGGCCCTGCTGCAAAACCAGTCATTAGTGGACCTGCTGGCACGATACAAACGAAACAAGTCGATCTGAAACGACCGTTCATTAAATCGTGCGTAAGCCCGCGAATCTTCCTTATTTTTGCCGCGTTTTAATAAGAGGCACAATTAATTATAAGAAGTATGAATTTCAACTTAACACAAATACCGGACAGAAAACAGAAGCCCCGTAAATCAGGATTGACGATGGTGATGGACAAGGGACTGAGTATTGAAGAGGCTAAAAACTTCATGAGTGTGTCTTACCCGCATGTGGACATTGTAAAACTCGGCTTTGGTACATCGTTCGTTACACCAAACCTGCGGGAAAAACTGGAAGTCTACCGTTCCTACGATATCCCAATTTATTTCGGAGGTACTTTATTTGAGGCATTCCTTATACGCAATCAGTTTGAGGATTATATCAGTGTATGTAAAGATTTTGGTATCAGTTATATGGAAGTTAGTGATGGGTCCATCACTATTCCGCATGCCGAGAAATGCGGATATATAGAAAAACTGACCAAACATGGAACAGTACTCAGCGAAGTAGGAAGTAAAGACGCAGCTCATATCATTCCCCCTTACAAATGGATTGAACTTATGCGTGCCGAACTGGAAGCCGGTTCAACTTATGTGATCGCCGAAGCACGTGAAGCAGGGAATGTGGGCATTTACCGCGGCAGTGGTGAGGTCAGGGAAGGACTGGTTCAGGAGATCCTTACCCAGATTCCCGGGGAACAGATCATTTGGGAAGCGCCACAAAAAGCACAGCAATTGTACTTTATAGAGTTGTTGGGTTGCAATGCCAACCTGGGAAATATAGCACCGACTGAAGTGATTCCCCTGGAAGCTATGCGGATCGGGTTGCGTGGAGACACATTTAGTTTATACCTGGATAAAAAAGAATCCATCTGATGCGCCTTTTTGGCCTGATCGGTTTTCCGCTGGGGCATTCTTTTTCAAAAAAGTATTTTACCCGGAAGTTTGAAGAACAGCAAATGCCGGACTGCCGGTATGAATTGTTCCCTCTTTCCGCCATCACCGGACTGCCGGATCTGCTTTCTGCGAATCCCGGACTCGAAGGGTTGAATGTTACTATTCCCTACAAGAAAGAAGTCCTGGCTTATCTTACCGATTCTGAGATCCCGCAAGGATTACAGGCCTGTAATTGCATTAAGATCAGGAATGGCCGGCTGATCGGATATAATACCGATATTCTCGGTTTTGAGAA